>NZ_DBFCCJ010000007.1:0-3782 GCF_048380235.1 Ventrimonas sp.
GATGAGCAGTGCCCATACATCGAAGATACGGCCATTCTTGGTTGCATATGCACCAACGATACAGATCATGATGATAACCGGGTACATTCTCTGACGCGGAATGTAGATGATCTTGCTGATCCACTTGATCGGGTAGAACATACAAATGAACATCAGGATGTTACAGCATAACAGCGCGATCAGAATGGTGTTCCAGGTTTCCGGGTGCTGGGTGATGAACAGCGGTCCTACCTGTACTCCCTGCAGCATGAATGCACTGATCAGGACTGCGGTAGTAGAGTCTCCAGGGATACCAAGGCTTAACAGCGGGATCAGTGCGCCACCGGTCAGACCGTTGTTGGAAGACTCGGATGCAACCAGACCTTCTGCAACACCGGTACCTAAGAGCTCCGGATGTTTGGAGAAGTTCTTTGCCTGTGCATAAGCCAGAATGGAAGCAGCGGATCCGCCTACACCCGGAAGTACACCCATGAAGGTACCGATTAAGGAAGAACGAACCAGGTTAATGCCCTGACCCTTGAAATCTTTAAAGGAGAAGGTAGACTTACCGTCCATCTCACCGTCAACTTTGTCAATTTTGAAGCGCATGCCTTCCTCTGCCTCTTCAAAGATCTGAGCAATTGCAAACAGACCGATCAGAACCGGAAGCAGCTGGAAGCCGTCCTGCATTTTGGACTTAAACATAGCCGGAACCATACGATATGCGTTGTTTACGCTGAACATACCGATCAGGCTGGTCAGTACGCCAAGGAAACCGGCAAATACACCACGAAGCATCTGTCCCTTGGACAGAGCTGCGATAACCGTCAGTGCAAACAGGATGATGAGGAACTTCTCAACGGCACTGAACTTCAGTGCAGCTGCACTTAAAAGCGGGGTGAACAGCCACAGGCAGATCAGGGAAATAAGGCCACCAACAAAGCTGGAAAGAATACCAATCTTCAGGGCTCTCTCACCCTCACCGCGTTTTGCCATCGGGTAACCATCGAAGGTAGTGGTGATGGAAGACGGGGTACCCGGAATATTGATCAGGATAGCCGGAACAAGTCCGCCGGAAATACCTCCTACATACAGACCGAGCAGCAAATACAGGGCCATCTCAAGATCATATGCGTAGGTCATCGGCAGGAAAACTGCTACTGCCATGGTTGCGGTCATGCCAGGGATCGCACCGAACACGATACCAGCCACAACACCAAGTGCTGCAATCAGAATATGAGCAATTGAAATCATTTATGTTTTCCTCCCTTCTTTAATATAAAGTGAATCCGAACTGCGGGAATGCCATGGTGCAGATACCGCTCGGCAGGGTGATGTTAAATACAACACCGAACAGTACGGCAATTGCAAGGGAACTTACCAGTGCAATGATGATGCTGACTACCAGAGACTTTGGTGCTACTCCTGCATAAAGTACATTAAACAGGAACACGAAGATAATACTGGATACGGTAAAACCAATCACATTCAGACATGCAATAAATGCAATGAATAACACCAGGGTACCGAACAGTTTTACATAGTCGCAGTTGTCAATGAAGAATTTGCCCGGTTTCTTGAAGAACGGCTCACCGTTTTTCACACGAGCCATGCCCTCAGTCAAAATGATGGCTGCCAGGAGCACAACCAGAATTCCCATGACAATGTGAGGAACGATCCAATGCTGAGTTGAATAAACGACCTGAATCATAGTTATCCCTTCCCTTTTCTTAAAATATTTTCAGATAAAATATGCCCTGCACACACTCCATGCTGAATGCAAGCCTGCGCAGGGCACTGTTCAATTCTTATTTGTCCTGTATCAGACCAATTACTGAGTCAGGGTATCCAGAGACGGAGCCTTCTCGATCAGGGACTTACACATCTCACGCTTGTTGTAGATGAATTCCTTGGAAGCCTCTACACCAACTTCGTCAGCAGTCAGAGTGTTGTAGTACAGCTTCTGCATATCTGCGATAAAAGCCGGATCCTCAGTAACTTTCTTCATAGCTGCCTCGTACTCAGCAAGTACGCTTGCATCCATGTCTTTCGGGAAGTACATGCAGAAATCTTTTGCAAACTCGAACGGCTCACCCTCGAAGGTAACGCCATCTTTTGCCATGGAATCAATCTCTACACCGTTAACCTCACCACAGGAACCAAACATGGTCATCTTTAACTGATCTTCAACACCATCCTTGGTGTACTGCTCAAATGCGGAAGTATCACCGTAGATAACATCTGCATTACGATCCCACAGTCTCTGCAGTTTCTCAGCGGTGGTACCGCCAACGATTGCTTTGATACGGCTTGCTACGTCATCGCCGTAGGTATCTTTTACGTACAGATAGTAAGCAACGAATGCCAGATGAGAGGTTGCGCCGGACTCAATGTTAAAGGATACGGTTGCATCCGGGTTGTCCTGCAGGTATTTGGTAACATCGCTTAAGTTATTCCAGCCCTTCTCAGCTGCTGCACCGAAGCATGCGCCCGGGTTCTGGCCGATACGCGGACCAACAGTCATATTCTCCAGAGCATACTGCTCATCAACAGAACCAAACAGAACGCTTAAGAAAGTCATGTCATGGAACATCATAACAGTCTTGCCGTCACCCTTTGCATTCTGCATCTCGTCCAGAGCTGCTGCGTTACCGATTGCATCAACCTTACCGTTGAAGCCCATCTCTTTGCTTAAGTAACGGGTTACCAGATCTGCGATCATATAAGAGTCACCGGAAGTAGAAGTAGAACCGATTACGACACGAACGTTCTGGCCCTTTAAGCTGCTCTCGCCGCCGCCAACGTTTGCTGCCTCGGTCTCTGCTGCTGCCTCGGTCTCTGCTGCTGCCTCACTGCCGCCCTGAGCTGCTGCAGCGGTGGTTTCTGTAGCTGCCTTGCTTCCGCAGCCTGCCATGGACATAACCATTGCTGCCGCTGCTACAACTGCTGTTGCTTTTTTGAATACTTTTCTCATTTTCCTTCTCCCTTCATAAATGTAAAAATGAAAAGTTTTATTTAATATCTTGACCTTCTTCCGTCCTGTTCCTGCGTGGTCACCGGAATCGGAGAGGGGATATTCTTAAAAAAATCCAAAAATGATGATTTATCTTTTCTTAGCAAATTTTATCATCTTTTAACGATATATTTATCATATCGCATAGTCTTTTTTTCGTAAAATACTATATTTTTAGTTGTCTCTAAATTTTTCTTATGGTATTTTGCCTGACATAAAGATGCTGTTCATTTTTTGTTTAGATTCTGTTAATAATTATATTATCATTTTCACTCAAAGTAAATTTAATTTTTCTATGAGTTCCCTTAATTTTGTTAAGTGTGTATACACAAAAAAACAGGAACTTTTTTCAAAGGAAAGTTCCTGTTTTTTCTATGGGGGTATGTAATTGTAACGGTCGTTTTAAGCGTTTTGCGTCTTTGCTTTTTTCTTGGTGTTTCTGTCATCATAGATTGCATACGCAATAGAGATGATGATCAGCAGCCAGATAAAAAGGCCGATCGGTCTTGAGAAAAATACGCCAAGGCTTCCGTTTGATGCGGATACAGACTGAATAAAGTAATTCTCAAGGTCTTTACCAAGGATGAAACCGATCAGATAGCAGGATGCCGGAATCTTGATCTTGCCAAAGATATAACCAATCACACCGAAGATGAGCAGTGCCCATACATCGAAGATACGGCCATTCTTGGTTGCATATGCACCAACGATACAGATCATGATGATAACCGGGTACATTCTCTGACGCGGAATGTAGATGATCTTGCTGATCCACTTGATCGGGTAGAAC
>NZ_DBFCCJ010000008.1:0-94637 GCF_048380235.1 Ventrimonas sp.
ATGTCACAGGCCGTACAGAAAACACTGGAAAATAATGGCGGGGTAGGTATAATGACAGGATCTTATGACCAAAACCTGTCTATTTTGTCTGTGAATAATCTGCTGTTGCATAGTACAGGATATACATTCGATACTTTCATGGAACAGACAAAAGGCTCATTGAGAAATTTCTTTTATGACGAGGAAGATACACTGGAGCGAGACCGTTTTTTGCGGCTTCACGGAACATGGGAAGCACAGATCCTTACAGCAGACGGTACAGTGAATAATGTACGGCTTTGTAAAGAGGATGCGATAGATGAGGCGGGCAGACAGATCTGGGTTATGTCCGTACAGGTTAACTGGGATCATGTAAATTTGACACTGCTCAATGAGGCTATCTATTCCGGCTTCTGGTATTTTGACTGTGACGAAAACAGTGAGATTGTGAATGCAAACTGGAGTCATGAATTCCGAAAAATGCTTGGCTATCATGACACTCTGGACTTTCCGAATAAACTGGAATCCTGGTCAGATCTTCTGCATCCACAGGATAAAGAAAGAGTGATGGTGCAGCTTCAGGCGGCAATTAAGGATAAGACGAATCAGATAAAATACCAGGTAGAGTATCGTATGAGAATGAAGGATAATCAATACCAGTGGTTTCGGGCATCGGCAGAAGTAATACGCCGTCTGGATGGTTCTGCCAGCAGAATTGCCGGGATTTTTATTAACATTAATGCGGAGAAAAAAGAAATCATGCAGGCACAAAAATCTGCTGCTTTCCACCGGGCTTTTACGAAAGCAGATCTGTGCGAGTATTATGTGAATCTGGAAGCGAATACTTTTGATACCTTTAAGGTTGAACCGTCCCTGATGACCGTCTTTGAACAGAGTTATACGTGGGATGAATTGATTCAGCATTTTGTGGATTCCTATGTTGTGGAGACAGATAAGAAGGCGGTATCCTCTTTTTACGACCGTGGTTATATTGCAGAAAGGCTGAAGGGTCTGGAAACCGAATTGGCTTTAGAGTGCCGTATCACTCTGAATGGAGAAGAACGATGGGTCCGCAATGTGGTCATACGTGGCGAAATAGAGGATTCAGAATATGCCATGATCTTTCTGCGTGATATCACAGAGACAAAGGTAGAGAGCGCACGGCATCTGCAGATGGCAGCGGATAATGCTTCCATGGAGCAGCTGATTCAGAGTATTGTGCGTCTGGTTGACCGCTTTGTTGTCTGTGATCTGGAAAATGACAGATATGAATTCTACAATCTGAATGGACAGATGATATATAAACCGCTGGGATTTTATCATGATTTTCAGATGCAGGTTCTTGAAAAATATAAGACACTGGAACCATTGGAAGCTATAGATATCCTGATAGCCCCGGATAATATTCGGAAAAAACTGAAAAGTGAAAATGATATTTATAAGTTTGAGTATTGCAGCCTGGATGAAAAGACTTATAAAATCGCTTCTTATATTCCCTTGGAATGGAAGAATGGAAAGCTGGAAAAGGTACTGCTGGCATCCATGGATGTGACACAGGAGAAGAAAGCAGAGATTGAATCTCGTCAGGCACTGAAAGAGGCTTACCGGTCCGCAGAAAATGCAAATCGTGCGAAAACAGAATTCCTTTCCAATATGTCCCATGATATCCGGACACCAATGAATGCGATTGTGGGTCTGACGGCAATCGCAGGAGCAAATGTTGAGAGCCAGGACAGAGTCATTGAATGCCTCGGCAAGATCACAGAATCAAGCCGCCATCTGCTTGGGCTGATTAATGAAGTATTGGATATGGCACGTATTGAAAGTGGAAAAATGACACTGGCACAGGAAGATTTCAATCTGTCAGAGCTGGTAGATAATCTTATTACACTTACGAAACCGGTGCTTGATGAACATAAACATAATTTTGATATACACATCAATCATATTGAACATGAGGCTGTCTGCGGTGACAGCTTGAGGATTCAGCAGGTATTTGTGAATCTGATGAGTAATGCGATCAAGTATACACCGGATGGTGGAAATATTACTTTTTCGATAGAGGAAAAACCCAATGGATTTTCAGAACTTGGATGCTATGAATTTACGATTGAGGATAATGGAATCGGTATGTCACCGGAATTCCAGAAAATCATGTTTGATCCTTTCAGCCGCGCGGATGACCACCGGACAACCAGAGTTCAGGGAACCGGTCTTGGAATGGCAATCAGCAGAAATATTGTGAACCTGATGAATGGTAATATTAAAGTGGACAGTACCTTACATAAGGGAACCAGAATTACGGTAACAATTTATCTGGAGCTTCAGGAAAAAGAAAAAGAACAGGACAGAAATCTGATGAATTTGCCGGTTCTGGTAGTGGATGATGATAAGACATGCTGTGAAAGTACAGTTGCCACACTGAAGGAAATCGGTATTATGGGTGAATGGGTTCTCTCTGGCAGGGAAGCGGTTGAGCGCTGTTATGCACGGCATGAGTTGAAAGATGATTACTTTGCTGTTATTTTAGACTGGAAGATGCCGGATATGGATGGTATAGAGACTGCCAGACAGATCCGGAAACGGATAGGAAAAGAGATCACCATCATTGTATTGACATCCTATGAATTCAGCGAAATTGAAGAAGAAGCAAAGGCTGCAGGTGTAGATGCTTTTATTGCAAAACCGCTGTTCCGTTCCCGGCTGACGGCAACACTACGGCAGTTTACTTCAGGCAGAAAAGAAAAAACAGCAAGAAATTATCTGGAGAAGTTGTCAGAATCAGACTACACAGGAAAAAGGATTCTGCTGGTTGAGGATAATGAGTTGAACAGAGAAATTGCTGTTGAAATTTTGCAGATGACAGGGGCAGAAGTGGAAACAGCAGAAAATGGGGAAATCGCAGTTGAAAAAGTGGAAGCTTCTCCGGAAGGATTGTATGATCTTGTTTTTATGGATATCCAAATGCCTGTCATGAATGGTTATGAGGCAACTGCAGCAATCAGGAGCCTTCCGGGTGAAAAGGGAAAACTGCCTATTGTTGCCATGACTGCCAATGCTTTTGCAGAAGATGTACAGCTGGCCAAAAATACAGGCATGAATGGACATATCGCGAAACCGCTGGATATGAATAAGCTGAATGATGTTCTGGAAAACTGGCTGTAATTGCCTTCCTGGATGCATGGGAAAAGCAGCTAGGAAACATAGAGAGGGTTTTGTTATGACAGAAACTAAATATATATTTCCGAAGCAACCGCAGTCTGTGACTGTTTTGGTTTTTATAACCGTGCTGATCGTTCTGCTTCTTGTCCTGACTGTAATGGTACATATGAGGAATAGAAAACTGAAAAGTACGCTGGAAGAACAGATGGCGGAAAGACGGCTTTTGGATAAGATATGTGCAGATTTTACGGCTGTCTATTGGATATGAATAAACTACAGAGCGGAGATTTGAAGGACCAGCAGCTAACCTTTGATCTGACAGAGGTACTGCGGGAACTGAACCAGATTTATGATGAGCGGGCTGCCAAGAAAGGCATCCGGTATGAGATTGACTGGAAAAATGGTATATACAGTCACAGCACTCTGGTTGGAAACCCGGTATATCTTGGAAGGATTCTGTCGAATATTATGGACAATGCCATAAAATTCAGTCAGGCGGGTAGTGTGTTCACGGTCGGGGTTAAGGAAGAAACTCTGGATGATGACAGAGCAAATTTCACTTTCTACTGTAAAGACCAGGGTGTGGGTATGAGTGAAGATTTTATTGCACATGCTTTTGATATGTTCGCTCAGGAAAGCGAGACAAGCAGATCCAGGTATGAAGGCACCGGACTGGGGCTTGCAATTACGAAGCAACTCGTGGACAAAATGGATGGAAGTATTGAACTGAAGAGCAAAGCAGGTGTCGGGACAACAGTTATTGTAAAAATTCCGTTCAAAATTGGCACACAGGATAAAAACAGTAATTTATCAGATAAGCCAGTAAGCCTTGATGATTATTCGGTAGAAGGCATGCGGGCATTGGTTGTGGAAGATAATGAGTTGAACATGGAAATTTCCAGATGTATACTGGAAGACAGCGGTATGGAAGTTACATGTGCAGTAGACGGGCAGGAAGCAGTTGAAATCTTCGAGAAATCTGCACCGGATTATTTTGGGGTAATTTATATGGATATTATGATGCCGAGGATGAATGGTCTGGATGCGGCAAGGACAATCAGGGAAATGAAAAGAAGGGATGCCAGGAGGGTTCCGATCATTGCAATGTCCGCAAATGCCTTTGCAGAAGACATTATCAACAGCCGGCTGGCTGGAATGAATGTTCATCTTGCAAAGCCGCTGGATGCGGAAAAAATGATTGTTGCCTTAAAACAATGCATGGCAGATAATAGCGATGTAAAACTGCACGAAGATTTGTAGGAATAAAAAGACAGAGCATATAAAGTTGTTATATGGTCTGTTTTTTTATTCCTTAGAAGAAGCAGGCTGTTTGCAACGAGGGAAGAAGCCGAGAAGAGTATTGAAAAGGCACCAGAGACAGCTTTTTTGTCATTTTTAAGCAGGAATGCGGTCATATTTTTCTTGTGCACCGTATGATGCAGACGTATAATAAAATTGAGTTTTTTACATAAGCTTAACGGAAATAGGATGATGGGCAAATCAGATGAAAGTCTGAGACGCAAAGCTACAGGGCTTGTAAAATGGCAGCCAGCTGCATGAAATGATGTGCATTGTCTGTCTGGCAGTGCATATTCTTTTTCAATTTGAAACAATCGGAATTGCTGACAGGAGATGAGAGGATAAGTGAATTTATGGAATTAAGAAAAATACTGGGTCTATCTGCTGTTGCGGGACTGCTGTGCCTGGCGCAGATTGCATATCCGGGTTATGGATTTCAATATATGTGCAATATTGCGGACACGGGATTTTTGGGAACTTTTCAGGGTAAGCAGTGGCAAAAGGATTATCTGGTGGGAAAGGCCAATGTGAGTGATACACCGGGCATGATGGATTGCATGGAATATATTTAGAAATGGAAAGATCTGGGAATGTTTACTACGAATAAAAGAAATCCCCAGAGTGTATATATTTTGAATGTGACACGTTACCATGGATTGAGCAAAAAATTAGAGGAGAACCCACAAAAGCTTGAAGATGCATTAAAAGTTATGGAAATTCTTTCTTCCGTGGAAGGAACGACTGGAAAAGACGATAAGAAGCATAAAATTTCGTGGGGGGGGGTACCGAAACGCAGGCCACTGAAATAGCTTAAAAATCAACAGTACAGAAAGAATAACAGGCAAACATAACAAACAGCAGGGATGGATATAAAAATGAAGGGAAAAACAGTGATTGCAGGCATTTTGCTTGCAGGTATTTCGGCGGGCATTCTGGCAGGGTGCAGAAATGCAGCTGCCAGTAAGCAGGAAACAAAAAGGCCTGTCATCACGCTCGGCAGCGACAGCTATCCGCCATACAACTATCTGAATGAAGATGGTATTCCGACAGGAATCGATGTAGAGCTGGCGACCGAAGCCTTCCAAAGAATGGGGTATCAGGTGAAGGTTGTCCAGATCAACTGGGAACAGAAAAAGGAACTGGTGGAGAGCGGGGAGATTGACTGTATTATGGGCTGCTTTTCCATGGAGGGACGTCTTGACGATTACCGCTGGGCCGGACCGTACATAGCAAGCCGTCAGGTGGTTGCTGTAAATGCGAGCAGTGACATTTATAAACTGAGTGACCTGGAAGGAAAGAATCTTGCAGTTCAGTCTACAACCAAGCCGGAAAACATTTTTTTGAATCGGACAGATGAGAGGATCCCGAAACTGGGAAATCTGATCAGTCTCGGACACAGAGAGCTGATCTATACATTTCTGGGGAAAGGATATGTAGATGCAGTGGCTGCACATGAGGAATCCATCGTTCAGTATAAGAAGGATTATGATACAGATTTTCGTGTCCTGGAAGAACCTTTGATGGTTGTGGGGATAGGAGTTGCTTTTGCAAAAGCTGATGACAGAGGAATCTGTGAGCAGATGAACCAGACACTGGAAGAGATGCGTCAGGATGGCACATCCCTGAAAATCATCAGAAAATATCTGGATGATCCGGAAAAGTATCTGGAGGTGGATGATCTTGGATATTAAGAGAAAGAAAAAAGAAAAACGGATCCAGATAGTCGGTGCTCTGCTTGGGATCTGTGTGGCCGCAGCAGCCCTGTTTTATTTTTTTCATATGGAAAAGGCAGAGGCAGAGAGACGGATGGTGGAGATTGTAAACTACGTCAAGGTGCAGTGCTCAACCTACACCCATTATAATGAATCTTCGGAATCCAAAAGCCTTCTCCGTGCGATTGAAAGTGCCAGACAAATGAGTACCAATATCGATATGGAAACAGAAAACGGCGGGCAGCTGAGCCGGGAATTTTTGAAAGAGAATCTGCAGACGCTCTGGGTGGACGGGATCCTTATCCTGGATACAGAGGGAAGAACAGTCTGTGAATACAGCGCGAATGAGTCTCTGACCGATGAGATCACGGATTATCTGCAAAAAGACATTATCATGGATTTTGCCGGATATGAAGAACGAAGCTATTCGGAGCGGATAACCAGAGCAGACGGGTCACGTATCGATATTGCAGCCTGTGCCAGAAAAGATGCACCGGGCATCGTTGCAATCTATTATTATACATCTCCGGAATTTGTCAGAAACTATACGCTGACGATACAGAGCCTTTTAAATGGCTATAGTACCCGGAAGGACGGTACAATCATTGTGGCAGACAAGGGAAGCGTCATTGCCAGCAACGATGAGAGTCTGCTTGGGCAGGATACCGCCGGCAACGAGATTGTGCAGGCAATGAAAAAGAATACAGACAGCCGGCACATATTTCATCTGAAGCATGAGGGAACCGGATGTTACGGGATCATGCTGAAGCAGCGGGATTATTACATTTATGCGTATCTTCCGGATGCGGAGGTCTTCCATGACCTGCCGCTCAGTGTAACAGCGGTTGTTTTCTTTTATTTTCTGATATTCAGTGTCTTCTGGTTCTGGATATATAGAACCAATCAGGCACACCGCAAAAAGGAGCAGGAAAAGGAAGAAAAATATAAAGCAGAGCTTTTGAGGGCAGCAAAAAGGGCAGATGCAGCCAATGAGGCAAAAACCGAGTTTCTCCAGAGGATGAGCCATGATATCCGGACACCGATCAACGGAATCTGCGGCATGCTCGATGTGGCAGATCATTATGCAGACGATATGGACAAGCAGAGGGAATGCCGTACAAAGATCAAAGAGGCATCAAATCTGTTGCTGGAACTGGTAAACGAAGTCCTGGATATGAGCAAGCTGGAATCGGATGAAGTGGTTCTGGAAGAAATCCCATTTCAGCTGGCCAGTATTTTTGACGAACTCCTGGTTGTGATCGAACAGATAGCCGCAAAACGGAATATCCGGATCGTGTGGGAGAAAAAAGAAGTGATACACTGGAATCTCATCGGAAGTCCGGGATATGTGAAGAGGATCCTGATGAATATCCTGACAAATGCGGTGAAATATAACAGAGAAAACGGATGTATCTATATCAGCTGCATGGAAATCGCATCAGAACAGACAGGAATGGTGACCATGGAATTTGTCTGCCGGGATACAGGGATTGGTATGACAGAAGCGTTTCAGAAACGTCTTTTTGAACCGTTTGCGCAGGAGCATGCCGGAAGCCGGACAAAATTTTCCGGAACCGGACTTGGAATGTCCATCACAAAAAAGCTGATCGAAAAAATGGGCGGAACGATTACGTTTGAAAGTGAGCTGGGAGAAGGTACGACCTTTGTGTTCCGTATCCCGTTTCAAACAGATCCGGATACTGAAAAGCGTGAAGAACAGAAGGCTGCAACAGAAAGATCCATCAAAGGTCTGAAGATCCTTCTGGCAGAAGACAATGCGTTGAACATGGAAATTGCGGAATTTATGCTTCAGAATGAAGGGGCCTGTGTGTGTAAAGCATGGAATGGCCAGCAGGCGGCTGAGATATTTGAAAACAGCAGGCCGCACGAATTTGATGTCATTTTGATGGATATCATGATGCCGGTCATGAATGGTTATGAAGCGGCAGAAAGGATCCGTTCTCTGGACAGAGAGGACGCAAAGGTGGTTCCGATCATCGCAATGACGGCAAACGCGTTTACGGAGGACAGGCTCAGAGCAAAGAAAGCAGGAATGGATGAACACATTGCCAAACCGATTGATGTAAAATTGCTGGTAAAGGTGATCTGTAAATTAGTTGGAAATGATTTTAAGGGGAGCTGTAATGAAAAAGAAAAAGTGGAATAGAGTTTTAGCTGTATTTTGGGTGATGGCTGCAGTCCTGTCACTTTTGTCAGGCTGCCGTGGGAAGAGCGCGGAAAAAGAAGATGCGGAAACGATCACCGTGTATTTGTGGTCCACAAAGCTGTATGAAACATATGCACCATACATTCAGGAGCAGCTTCCGGACATCAATATTGAATTTGTAGTGGGCAATAACGATCTGGATTTCTACAGATTTCTGAATGAAAACGGTGGATTGCCGGATATTATAACCTGCTGCCGGTTTTCTCTGCATGACGCCAGTCCGCTAAAGGACAGTCTGATGGATCTTTCCACCACCAATGAGGCCGGTGCTGTCTATAATACATACATCCACAGCTTTATGAATCAGGATGGCAGTGTAAACTGGCTTCCGGTGTGCGCAGATGTACATGGCTTCGTGGTGAACAGAGATCTGTTTGAAAAATATAAGATTCCGCTGCCAACCGATTACGAAAGCTTTGTTTCTGCCTGTCAGGCATTTGACAAGGTGGGGATCCGAGGGTTTACCGCAGACTATTATTATGATTATACCTGTATGGAAACCTTGCAGGGCCTGTCTGCGGCAGAGCTTTCGACTGCAACCGGACGCAGATGGCGTACCGCCTACAGTGATCCGGGTAACAGCAGGAAAGAAGGTCTGGACAGTACCGTCTGGCCGAAGGCCTTTGAGCGGATGGAGCAATTTATCCGGGATACAGGGCTGAGCCGGGAGGATCTGAATCTGAATTATGATGCTGTGACTGAGCTGTACAAAAGCGGTAAGCTGGCCATGTATTTCGGCAGCTCTGCCGGTGTAAAAATTTTTCAGGATCAGGGCATTGATACAATATTTCTGCCATTCTTTGAGCAGAACGGCGAAAAGTGGCTGATGACTACGCCCTATTTCCAGGTGGCATTAAACCGTGACCTGACGCAGGATGAAACGCGCCGGCAGAAAGCAATGAAGGTACTGAATGTGATGCTTTCGGCGGATGCGCAGAACCGGATCATTTATGAGGGCCAGGATCTGCTAAGCTACAGTCAGGATGTGGATAACCAGCTGACGGAATATCTGAAGGATGTGAAATCTGTGATTGAAGAGAACCATATGTATATCCGGATTGCGTCAAATGACTTTTTCTCTGTTTCCAGAGATGTGGTTTCTAAGATGATCTCCGGAGAATACGATGCCGGACAGGCTTATCAGTCCTTCCATACCCAGCTTCTCGAGGAGAATACTGCTTCTGAACCGGTTGTGCTGGATTCACAGAAGGCATATTCCGACCGTTTTCATGCCAGTGGGGGCAATGCGGCATATTCTGTTATGGCAAACACTCTGCGCGGCATTTATGGTACGGATGTGCTGATCGCGACAGCAAACAGCTTTACGGGGAATGTGCGGAAGGCAGGATATACGGAAAAAATGGCACGCGGCATGATCATGCCAAACGGACTTTCGGCTTACAACTGCGAGCTGAGCGGGGCCAAATTGAAAGAAACGGTCAGAAGCTTTGTGGAAGGCTGGCCGGGCGGACTCCTTCCCTTTAACCGCGGTTCTCTGCCTGTGGTCAGCGGTATTTCTGTGAAGATCAGGGAAACGGCGGATGGTTATACACTGGAGAAAGTTACAAAGAATGGAAAAGCAGTTCGGGATGATGATACGTTTACGGTAACCTGTCTGGCCATACCACAGCATATGGAGGCTTATCCTGCAGATGAAACGATAGTATTTGACAGAGCGAACAGTACGGTGAAAGATACCTGGACAGGCTATATTCTGGATGGTAATGCGATTCTTGCAGAGCCTGAAGATTACATGACTCTGAGGTGAGAAGAATGGATATTGAGAATCGCAATACGAACAGAGTGAAATTTTTTATGAGAAAACGACTCGGGATAGCGGTATTTCTTGCCGTTTTACTTGGGATCGTTCTGACTGTTTCCCGGTATTTTGAGTTTGTATCGAAAACGGTTTATGAGGAAAGTGTTTCTCATTTGACTGAGGTTTTCCATCAGTCGAATAATGTGCTAAGTGAGCTGACAAATAAGAACCTGACTTATCTTCATATGTGGAGTGAGTATCTGCAGACCACCTCAAGTGAAAGCAAAATTCGTGATTATGTGGAGAAAGCGCAGAATGAGGCAGGCTTTTTGTATTTCTATTTTCTTTCGGCTGACGGCAACTATAAGATGGTAACAGGGGAAACCGGGTATCTTGGCGTGCAGGAAAATCTGGAGGATGAGATCCGGCAGGGAAAGGATATCATAACAAATGCAGTAGTTCCCGGAAAATCCCAGCTGCTTATTTTTGCCAGCCCGCAGGCGCATGGAAGCTATCAGGGCTTTGAATATGATGCCATTGCCATTGCATATGAAAACTCGGATATCGTAAGTGTACTGGATATTTCTGCCTTTCACGGATACGCAAAGAGTTATGTGGTTCATCCGGATGGCCGTGTTGTGATCGATCATTCTCTGGAATCATGGGGAGCAGTTTATAATTTCTTTGGCCTTCTGAGAGAGCATTCTGATATATCCGAACAAGAGATCCTTGACCTTGTGGAGCAATGGAAAGTGGGACGTACCGATGCGATGCTTGTAAATCTGGATGGAATGGATTACTATCTGGTTTATGAAAAATCGAAGCTTCAGGACTGGATATTTCTGGGGCTGGTCCGGGCCGATATCGTCAATGCCAGCATGAACAATCTGCAGCTTAGTACGATGCTCCTTGTGGGGGCAGTCGTGTGCGGTATCGCTGCCCTTCTGATCGGACTGATCCTTCAGAAAAACAGGAGAAGCCTGAAGCGAAAGGATACGGAGATCCTGTACCGGGATGAGCTGTTTCAAAAGCTGTCGATGAATGTGGATGACGTGTTTCTGATGCTGGATGCAAACACGTATAAGGCCGATTATGTAAGCCCGAATGTGGAAAGACTGCTGGGTATTACCGTAGAGCAGATCCAGAAGGATATCTGTGTTTTGGGAGAGCTACATTCCAGGAATCCGGAAGATCCGAAGAAGAATTATCTGAAGGATATCCTGACACAGGAACAGAGGGAATGGGATTTTGAATATGTGCATCAAAAAACAGGGGAGCAGCGCTGGTTTCATATTGTCGCAATGGACAGTGATGTAAACGGAACGAAGAAATATATCCTGGTTATGTCGGACCGTACCTCTGACAAGAAAATGAATCAGGCTCTTGCTGAGGCAGTCCGTGCTGCTGAGACCGCCAACCGGGCAAAGAGCACGTTCCTTTCCAACATGTCTCACGATATCCGGACACCGATGAATGCGATCATTGGTTTTACGACACTGGCTGTAAGCAACATAGATAATCAGGAAAGAGTCCGGGATTATCTGGGCAAGATCCTTTCATCCAGCAACCATCTGCTCTCGCTGATCAATGATGTACTGGATATGAGCCGTATTGAGAGTGGAAAGATCCATCTGGAAGAAACGGAGGTCAGTCTGTCAGATGTCCTTCATGATCTGAAGACGATCATCAGCGGCCAGATCTATGCAAAGCAGCTGGACCTTTATATGGATGCGGTGGATGTTGCGAACGAGGACGTCTATTGTGATAAAACGCGGCTGAACCAGGTGCTCTTGAATCTTTTGTCCAATGCGATCAAGTTTACTCCGGCGGGTGGAACCGTTTCTGTCCGGCTCAAGCAGTTCCCGGGGACACAGAAGGACAGTGCGCTGTATGAGATCCGGGTCAAGGATAACGGAATCGGCATGAGCCAGGAATTTGCCCAGAAGCTGTTTTCGCCGTTTGAGCGGGAACGCACCTCCACGGTCAGCAGGATCCAGGGCACAGGACTTGGTATGGCTATCACCAAGAATATTGTGAATATGATGGGCGGAACCATTGAGGTTCAGACGGAGCAGGGAAAGGGTACCGAGGTGATTGTCCGTCTGGCATTGCGGATTCAGCCGGAGCAGCACCGCACCGAGCGGATCGCAGAGCTGGAAGGTCTTAAGGCTTTGGTGATAGACGATGATTTTAATACCTGTGACAGTGTGACAAAGATGCTTGCCAAGGTTGGAATGCGTTCAGAATGGACACTTTCCGGCAAAGAGGCGGTTCTCCGTGCACGCCAGTCCATGGAACTGGGCGATGCATTCCATGCCTATATCATTGACTGGCGCCTGCCGGATATGAATGGCATTGAAGTCACCCGCCAGATCCGCAGTCTGGGTGATGATACGCCGATCATTATCCTGACTGCCTATGACTGGTCGGATATCGAAGTAGAAGCCAGGGCTGCAGGGGTAACTGCATTTTGCGCGAAACCGCTGTTTATGTCAGATATCAGAGAAACTCTGATGACAGCGATCGGTCAGAAGCAGGAGGAAACAGAGAATCCGGTTCTTCCAGCTGCAGGCTCTGATTTCAGGGGCCGATGCATCCTGCTTGTGGAAGACAATGAACTGAACCGTGAAATTGCTGTGGAGCTTCTGAAGCAATATGGATTCCGGATTGATACGGCAGAAAACGGAGCAGAGGCCGTGGAGAAGGTAAGGCATGCAGCGCCGGGCGACTATGATCTGGTGCTTATGGATGTTCAGATGCCTGTCATGAACGGATATGAGGCAACAAAACAGATCCGTGCACTCGCTGATCCGGCACTGGCGGGAATTACGATCCTTGCCATGACTGCCAATGCGTTTGATGAAGACAGAAAGAAGGCACTGAAATGCGGCATGGATGGATTTTTATCCAAGCCAATTGTTCTTGAGGAACTGATCGGTACATTACAAAATAATCTGAAGTAAGATGGAAAGCGCAAGCCGTTGAAGAGCTTGCGCTTTTCCTGTTTTTTCATCCTGTTCTGTCATGATCTTATGGATTTTAGGCAGATTTTTGCAGGCTGGAAGCTTGTCATTCTTTATTGAGGCAAGTATAATAAACGTAAGTTTATCGGGATTTATATTCTTAACAATCCTGTAATCTCATGTAACCGCAATATCCTGGCGGGTCTTTTATTTCAAACGGACAGGCTGTGTGCTGAGCATCATGCCTGGTTCAGTATTTCCCAATTGATAAAATGAATGATGGAAGGTAACTGCAGCAAAAAGGGGGGAATGGATTGCACATTGTGTATGCCGGCATCCGGAAAACGGCGTGGATTTTCCTGTTGGTGCCTGTGCTGGCGTGTATTTTGCAAATGTCTGCCGTTATGGCGTTTGCCTCGGCTTCCCTGGAAACGGACAGGAGGACGGGGGTGGAAATTGCTACGGCAGGAAATGCATCTGCAGACAGAATAATGATTAAAACGGCTACGGTGTCAGATGCGGAAAAGCTCACAAAACCGCAGGAGGAAGCTTCAGAGGAATCGGAACGGGATCTGGCGGAAGAACCTCTTCTGGATGATTTGTCTCCCATAGCTTCGGTGAGCAACGCAGAATATCAGCCCGCACTCTGTGCGCCACAGATCTCCGTGGTGGTGCCAACGCAGATGCTGTTTGTGATTGAGCCGGACGGGAGCTGCACAGCAGTCAGCGGAAGTCTGGAAAATCACGGAGAGAGCACGGTTTTACTGACCTCAGTCACGTTTGCCTGGCAGACAGAGGGCAGTAAGGATGCGGACGATATTTTTACGGAATGGGAGGGCAGAAAGCCCTGTCTGCGGCTGACGCTGAGGAATGACATATCCTGTGTCTTTGGACAGGAACAGACAGCAGCCGGTGAAGTCGGTATGACATGGAATCTCGAGGCGGAGCAGCTGCTTCTGGAGCCGGGAGAAGAACTGGAGCTGAGCTGGGAGCTGGAGCTTGGCGGAAACTGTCTGGCGGGGACACTCGATGCCGGGGAAGAGGCTGTGGTTGCGATCGTAACCTATACGGTCAGGAGTCTGGAAACATCATGATAAATATATGATTAGAAAGGAATGTGTATGAAGCAATTCAAATCAGAGGACAAAGGGCTTAATAAGAAAAATAATAAGGAAAGCGGAAATCGAAGGAAGTGGATCTGTGGCATTCTGGCAGTGCTGCTTCTTCTCGTCCTGATCTGGCTTTTGCACAGCTGCAGGGCGGAACCGGTTCATGAGTTCTTTGATCCGTCTGCCCGGACCGGAACCTTGCCGGGGCGCTCTGAGAAAGAAATCCAGGAGGAACTGAATAAGGTGGTCGAGGAAGGCATGTTTAATATTTCCATTGCGTCGGTTGTGACGGTTGATGAGAATGGAGCTGATGCCATGGCGCGGATTGAAAACATAGCCGCAAATCATCATCATATGAAGGTAGCGATCACGCTGGATGGGGAGAGGGAGCCGATTTATGAGTCTGCCGGTATCGCGCCGGGACAGTATATCGAGTATATAAAACTGAATCGCACGCTGTCGGCAGGAACGTATTCCGCTACGGCCCTGTTTACGGCTTATAATATGGAAAACTTATCGCAGGCCGGTCAGGCAGCAGCTAAAATTACGATCGTGGCCGGTTCTTAAGAGGGTAACCCGTAAACTGTCTATAAAAACAAATCAAAGGAGAAAGAGTATGAAGAAGATGAAAATGGTGATTCCGGCACTGGCCCTGACGGCAAGCATGAGCATGACTGCATTTGCTGCAGGGGAGGCACAGCAGGGACAGGCCGTCGACACGGCGAGCAGCAATGCATTTGAAGCAGGAACAGCCTCCACGCAGGTAAAGGTGGTGTATACCAAAGATGTATCACAGCTTTCCGCAACGGTTCCGCTCAGTATTACGTTTGCCGTGCTCAGCACCGGAGAATTTATCACGCCGGAGGGCTACGGGATCACGAACAACAGCGTGGTACCGATCCACGTGAGCGAGATTAAGGTCAGTGATATTGCGGAGGGGTACGAATTTGTTACGAATGAAGATGATGTGAGTGGTAAAAAGATCAGACTTCAGATGCAGCCTGAAAATGGCAGTAATTTGGTTCAGTTGCAAGGAAAAACTGGAGCACGACCGCAAGTGTTTGATGAAAGTGACTGGGTAATCGAAACCGGCTCCAACAACAGGCTTGGCATTACCTTCTCCGGCGGCAAGGTTGGCACCTTCGAGGCAGACTGGGCGAACGGAGCTGCCAATCTGTTTAAGATTACCTATACGATCAAGGCAGGTACAGCTGCCAGAAGCTAAGAAGCAGGTTACTGTACACGGGTAGGCATTTTCTGAACTGAAAATGCCGTATGATACAGCCGTGGCAGCAGATTTTGCCGATTTGGAATGCGAAGCATCGGCAAAATCCGTTGCTGTTTGCGCAACGCGTGAACAGTAACAGAAGCAGTCTGCCAGACCGGATCATCCTTGTAGGAACGGGCGTTTCGTGCTATCCTAGACGTAAGAGATACCTGATGGCTGGAAAGACAGAAAAAGGAGATTTCTATGCTGAGAGAATGGATGCCGGCCGAGATGCCGGAAGAGGAGGAACTGAAAACAAGACTTGAGGCAGCCAGAGAGAAACTGGCGGTGCAGCAGCTGCAGATGAAGGAGAAAAAGGTTCCGGTCCTGGTATTGGTGGAAGGCTGGGGAACCTCCGGCAAGGGTTCCGGCATCGGGAGCATCATCCAGAATATTGATCCGCGCTTCTTCAAGGTTTTTGATATGGAAAAGAAAACGGAGGAAGATGCCAGAAAGCCGTTTCTGTACCGGCATTTTGCGAAGATCCCGGAAGCGGGAAAGTTTGTATTCCTGGATTCCGGCTGGATGGGAGAGCTGACGGGTGGATATTTGCAGGGAGAGTTTTCTGAGAAGGAGTACGCAAAGCGGATCGAGAGTGTACAGCGGTTCGAGCGCCAGCTGACTGACAATGGGTACCTGGTAGTAAAGCTGTTTTTGAATATTTCCAGGAAGGAACAGGAACGGCGGATCCGTCATCTGGCCGGGGAAAAGGATACGGCATGGCGGGTCGGCAGCTATGATCTGTGGCAGCATGAGCATTATGACAGGTGCCGGGATGTTTTCTCTGATTATTTAAAACAGACCAATCAGCCGTCAGCACCCTGGTATATCATTGACGCAAAGTCCAGAAAGTGGAGAGAGCTTCAGATTATGGAGATCCTGACGCAGGGAATCGACATTGCGCTCAGCAACAGTCAGATGGCAGTGCCGCTTTTACAGAATGTGTTCCCGCTTGAGCGGATGCCGCTGCTTTCTGAGATTCCATTGGACAAGACGATTTCGGAAGAGGATTATAAAAAAGAGCTGAAGCAGCTGCGTCAGAGACTGGGCGAGCTGCATAACCGCCTGTACCGTAAGAAGGTTCCGGTGATCATTGCCTATGAGGGCTGGGACGCAGCTGGTAAGGGCGGAAATATCAAGCGCATCACTAGTGCTCTGGATCCCCGCGGATACGAGGTGCATCCCATCGCAAGCCCGGAGCCCCATGAAAAGGCACGGCATTATCTGTGGCGCTTCTGGACCAGGCTTCCCAAGACAGGCCATATTGCCATCTTTGACCGGAGCTGGTATGGCCGTGTGATGGTAGAGCGGCTGGAGGGCTTTTGCAGCGAGAACGACTGGAAACGCGCTTACCATGAGATCAATGAGTTCGAGAAAGAACTTCACGACTGGGGTGCAGTCATCATCAAATTCTGGGTACAGATTGATAAGGATACCCAGCTGGAACGTTTCACTGAGCGGCAGAATACCCCGGCGAAGCAGTGGAAGATCACAGAGGAGGACTGGCGCAACCGCGACAAGTGGGATCGGTATGAGCAGGCTGTGAATGAGATGCTTGCCAAAACCAGCACCACCTACGCGCCGTGGCATATCCTGGAGTCTGTAGACAAGAAATATGCCCGGATCAAGGCTCTGAGGATTGTGGTAGAGGAATTGGAAAAGGCATTGAAAAAGGAAGAATAACATTATGAATATACTTGTAATCGATGCGCAGGGCGGCGGTATTGGAAAGCAGATCGTCAGCGCTTTAAAGAAACGTTACCCGGAGCAGTATATTACCGCAGTGGGGACCAACAGTCTGGCCACATCGGCCATGTTAAAAGCCGGGGCAGATGTGGCGGCAACCGGAGAAAATCCGGTCATAGTCTGCAGCCGCAAAGCCGATGTTATCATCGGGCCGGTGGGAATCGTCATTGCGGATGCGCTTCTTGGCGAGATCACGGCGGCTATGGCAACAGCCGTGGGCCGGAGCCCGGCCAAGCGCATTCTGGTTCCGGTGAACCACTGCGATAACTACATTGTGGGTGTGGCGGATCTGAGTATGACGAAGCTGGTTGATGGCGTAGTGACGGAAGTGGGAAAACTGATTGACTGATCAGGTACTTGCCATGAAAAAAAGATTGTGCTATAATTTCTCTCGTAAATCGGGCAGCACGAAGCTGCCATGCAGAGGCTGAAGCTTCTGATTGGTAAAAGCAGTAAGAAGAAATCTTGGATATAATATAGATATCTGAATTTTGCAGGTGATGTGTCCGTATTTTAATTTAGAATGATGTATGCACAGGAAGGCATACGGCTCTTTCAAGAAGGGCCGCATGCCTTTTTTGTTTCATAGGAAATTGCATTGCTCCGCAGGGATGCACATTCTTATTTGTCCTGGCGGCATGCTGTTTGCCGCAGGCGGAATCAGTACTTTGAGAAGGAGAGGACTTAATTTATGAACTTACAGGAATTTTTCAAAGAAAACCCGAAGGTCGCGCTGGCCTTTTCCGGCGGTGTGGATTCTTCTTATTTGCTTTACGCAGCCATGAAATACGGTGCGGATGTGAAAGCCTATTATGTAAAAGCACTGTTTCAGCCGCAGTTTGAGATGGATGATGCCATGCACCTGGCGGAGCAGTTAAAGGCACCGGTGCGGGTGCTCCGGGCAGATGTACTGTCTGACCCGGTTGTGGTTTCCAACCCGTCTAACCGCTGCTATTACTGCAAGAAAGTTATCTTCAACATGATCATGAAGGCGGCTGCGGAGGATGGCTATACGGTACTGCTTGACGGAACCAATGCCTCCGATGATGCAGGAGACCGTCCGGGCATGAAGGCATTGCAGGAGCTGCAGGTAAAATCTCCGCTGAGAGAATGCGGTCTTGTAAAATCCGAGATCCGCAGACTTTCCAAAGAAGGCGGGCTTTTTACCTGGGACAAGCCGTCATATGCATGTCTGGCCACCCGCATTCCGACCGGATGCGAGATTACGGCAGAAAAGCTTCAGAGGACGGAAGCAGCAGAGGATTTTCTGTTCTCCCTTGGCTTCCATGATTTCCGTGTGCGGATGATGCCGAACGGTGCAGCCCGCCTGCAATTGCCGGAAAACCAGCTTCCGCTTCTCATGGAAAAGCGGGCAGAGATTCTGAACGAGTTAAAGAAGCACTATCCGGCTGTGCTTCTGGATCTGGAGGTGCGCGGATGAACAGCGAGATCAGAAAAACACTGGAAGCAGTGAAGAGCGGCGAGCTTAGCGTGGATGACGCACTGCTCGCGATTAAGAAAGAGCCCTTTGAGGATATTGGTTACGCGAAGGTGGATCTGCATCGTGGGATCCGTCAGGGAGCGGCCGAGGTCATTTACGGAGCCGGAAAGACACCGGAGCAGATGGTGGGGATCATTGGCGCAATGCTGGAGCATGAGGTAAAGACGATCCTGCTCACCCGGCTGTCTGAGGAAAAGGCAGCTGAAATCCGGAAAACATATCCACAGATGGACTATCGGAAAGACGCGAGGATTGGCACCATCGGTCAGTTCCCGGCAGCAGACGGTCTGGGGAAAATTGTGGTAGCAACAGCGGGAACCTCGGATATTCCGGTAGCGGAGGAAGCGGCCCTGACAGCCGAAGCCCACGGCAATGAGGTGGTGCGCCTGTATGATGTGGGAGTGGCCGGACTTCACCGGCTGCTGGCCCACATGGATGAGATCATGAGTGCGTCCGTCATTATTGCCATTGCCGGAATGGAGGGCGCGCTGGCCAGTGTCATTGGAGGCCTGGCAGACTGCCCGGTCATCGCGGTGCCGACAAGCATCGGATATGGGGCGTCCTTTGGAGGCGTGTCAGCACTGTTATCCATGCTGAACTCCTGTGCCAGCGGAGTTTCGGTGGTGAATATTGATAATGGATTCGGAGCCGGATATCTGGCAAGCATGATCAATCATATGACAGGCGCAGAAAGCAAGAAGTGAAAAACTGAGAAAGCGTGACTAAAAAGTACAGAAGAACGGTTACGGAGAGGGGATTGTAATATGAAGACATTATATCTGGAATGTGGAATGGGCGCTGCGGGCGATATGCTGACTGCGGCTTTACTGGAACTGATGCCGGATCCGGAGGCAGCTGTGGCAGAATTAAACGGCCTGGGGATTCCCGGTGTGCAGTTCAGCAAAGAAGCCGTGAGCAAGTGTGGAATCGGCGGAACTCATATGACCGTGAAGGTACATGGGGAGGAAGAGTCCGAGGAGATGTTCCATCACCATCATGAGCATCACGATCACTCACATGAACAGGAGCACGATCATGAAAGCGCGTGCCATGAGCATCATGATCATCTCCATGAGCATGAAGATCACGAGCACACCCACGAGCACGCCCATGAACACACCCACGAGCACGGTGATGATGGTCACACGCATCATCATCACAGCAGTCTCCATGACATTGAGCATATCGTCTGTGGTCATCTGAACATTCCGGATCAGGTGAAGCAGGATGTGATGGCAGTTTACGGCCTGATTGCGGAGGCGGAGAGCCATGCCCACGGTGTTCCGGTTACGGAGATTCATTTCCACGAGGTGGGAACCATGGATGCCATTGCGGATATCACGGCAGTCTGCCTGCTGATGAACAAGATTGCTCCGGATCAGGTGATCGTCTCCCCGGTTCATGTGGGAAGCGGTCATGTGCACTGTGCTCACGGCATTCTGCCGGTTCCGGCTCCGGCCACTGCTTATATTTTAAATGGTGTGCCGATGTACGGCGGCGCAGTGAAGGGCGAGCTCTGCACCCCGACCGGCGCAGCGCTGTTAAAGCATTTTGCTACCCGTTTTGGTGATATGCCGGTGATGCGGACCGAGGCGATCGGTTATGGTATGGGCAAGAAGGACTTTGAGCAGGCAAACTGCATCCGTGCAATGCTGGGTGAGACGGAGGATGCCGGAGACAGTGTACTGCAGTTAGAGTGCAACGTGGATGATATGACGGCAGAGGAGCTTGGGTTTGCCATGGAAACGATTCTGGAAGTCGGTGCGCTGGAGGTTTACACCGTTGCGGCGGGCATGAAGAAATCAAGACCGGGCACGATCCTGTGCGTTCTTTGTCATGAGGATGCGAAGGAAACACTGGTACGGGTGATTTTCCGGAACACAACCACCATTGGCGTGAGAGAGCACCGCTGCAGCCGTTATACCTTAAAGCGCAGCTTTGAGACGGTTCAGACTCCTTATGGAGATGTGCAGAAAAAGCTTTCATCCGGTTACGGAGTGACCAGAGAGAAATATGAGTATGAGGATCTGGCGCGGATCGCCAGAGAGCAGGGCCTGTCTCTGGCAGAGGTGCGCAAAGGTATTGCGCACCAATAAGGTCCGTGCAGAATATAACACAGAAAAAGGAGCAGAGAAATATGCGAGACAGCAAACGGATAAAGGCAGCAGTTTTACTGGCGGGCGGCGCGGTGGCCATTCTGACGGCCTGCGGTTCTGCGAAAACAGACGAAACAACTGTACAGAGCAGCCAGGAGCAGGACAGTACTGCAGGACAGAAGGAAACCGGAAATCAGTCCGGTACGGAAGCCGGGGAGAATGGCACTACGCTGGTTTACGGCAGCGGAGATTATACCCGCATTAACCCGGCTATGGATGAGCATGGAGAGATCAATATCCTGATTTTCAATGGATTGACTGCGCATGACGGAGAAAATCAGGTGGTTCCGGCCCTGGCAAAGGACTGGACCTTTGATGAAGCTTCCTGCACTTATACGTTCCATCTGCAGCAGGGCGTAAAGTGGCATGACGGCGAGGAATTTACCGCAGATGATGTAAAGTTTACGATCGAAGCGATCATGGATCCGGAAAATGGTTCTGAGAATGCCCCGAACTATGAGGATGTGGAGCAAATCACCGTGGAGGATCCCTACACCATTTCCTTCCAGCTGGACGCACCGAATGTGGCATTTCTGGACTACATGACTATGGCAGTTCTGCCGAAACATCTGCTGGAGGGAGAGGATATGCAGGAGTCTGATTTCTTCCGTCATCCGGTAGGAACAGGTCCTTACAAGCTGGCAGACTGGGAAGAAGGCCAGACCATCACTTTGGAGAAGAATGTGGATTACTTCCAGGGTGAGCCGAACATTGACACCATTATTTTTAAGATTGTGCCGGATGATAATGCCAAGGCCATCCAGATGCAGACCGGGGAACTGGACTTGGCGCTTCTGACTCCGAAGGACGCGAAAACCTTTGCGGGCAAGGATGGATTTACCTGTTACGATATGAAAACCTCGGATTATCGCGGAATCATGTTCAATTTCCAGAATGATTACTGGAAACAGAATAAGGATCTGATTCCTGCAATTTGTTATGGCATTGACCGTCAGGCTATCATTGACGCAGTGATCCTGGGACAGGGCATGCCAGCTTACGGACCGCTGCAGCGCAACAAATACAACAATGAAAATGTAGAGCATTACGATTATGACCCGGCAAAAGCGAAGAAAATTCTGGAAGCAGCCGGCTGTGTGATGGGCAAAGACGGATTTTATGAGCGCAATGGAGAAGAAATTGGCTTTGTGATCAGCGTCGGTGCCGGAGATCAGGTCCGTATTGATATGGCGCAGGCAGCCGCCCAGCAGCTGCGGGAGATCGGCATAAACGTTACCGTGGATATTCCGGTAAAAGTGGACTGGGCCGGACAGCAGGCATATCTGATCGGATGGGGAAGTCCGTTTGACGCAGACGACCATACCTATAAGGTGTTTGGCACGGATAAAGGCGCCAATTATTCCGGATATTCTGATCCGCTGGTGGATAAATATCTGACTGCGGCGCGTCAGTCCGACGACCCGGAGGTGCGCCGGGAGAATTACAATAAGTTCCAGGAAGCCCTGGCAGAAGATCCGGTATATGCCTTTATCTGCTATGTGGATGCCAACTATGTGGCAAAGTCATCGATCCATGGAATCAGTCAAGATACTATTATGGGACATCATGGAGTTGGTATTTTCTGGAATGTGAAAGACTGGACAATGGAGTAGTGTAACGATGTCGGATGTATTGGAGGTAAAGCACCTGTCGGTCAGCTTTTTTACCCGTCAGGGAGAAGTACAGGCGGTGCGGAATGTGAGCTTTTCACTGAAAAAAGGAGAAATCCTTGCTCTGGTGGGAGAATCCGGCTGCGGAAAAAGCGCGTTGTGCCGCAGTATTATGAAGCTGCTTCCGGCATCCGCAAAGCAGAAAGCTGGACAGATCCTGCTGGATGGGGAAGATATCACGGGCTATCCGGAACGAAAAATGTGCACTCTGCGGGGCAGCCGTTTTTCCATGGTGTTTCAGGATCCCATGACGGCGCTGGATCCGGCTATGACCATTGGAGACCAGATCGCGGAGGCTGTGAAGCAGCAGAAGGCTGATCAGAAACAGAGGCTGTCCCGGGAACAGGTTTATCACCGGGTGGAGGAGCTTATGGAGCTGGTAGGCATTGACTATCCGGCAGAGCGAAGTCGTCAGTATCCGCATCAGTTTTCCGGCGGCATGCGGCAGCGTGCCGTGCTGGCGGTGGCGCTGGCCGGAAACCCGGAAATTATCTTTGCGGATGAGCCTACCACAGCGTTGGATGTGACTGTGCAGGCGCAGATCCTGGATCTGTTTCGTGATATTCAGAAAAAATTGGGTACATCCATCGTATTTGTTACCCATGATCTGGGCGCGGTAGCCCATGTGGCAGATCGTGTGGCGGTCATGTATGCCGGAAAGATCGTGGAGATTGGAACAGCCGATGAGATTTTTTACGATCCGCGTCATCCATACACAAAGGGCCTGATGCGGGCACTTCCGGCCGCGTCCATCGGAAAGGATGCGCTTTATACCATTCCGGGAATGCCCCCTACTTTGATTGATCCGCCAAAAGGTGATGCCTTTGCCTGTCGCAATGAACAGGCCCTGGCAATTGATTATGAAGAAGAGCCGCCTATGTTCCGGGTATCGGATACGCATTTCGCTGCCTCCTGGATGCTGGATGCGCGGGCGCAGCAGAGTGTGAGACATTCACCGGAGGAAACCACTTCCGTTTCCGTGCATCCGCGCTGCATGCTTCCGGAAAATGCGGAAATTCTTCTGGATGTGAGGCATTTAAGCCAGGTTTACACGCTTCCCGGCGGAAGAACAGCCAAAGCCCTGGATGATGTCTCCTTCCAGATCCGAAAGGGTGAGATATTTGGACTCGTAGGGGAGTCCGGCTCCGGAAAATCCACGATTGCCCGTTGTGTCATGAACCTGACCAGGCCGTCCCACGGCAGTATCTGCTATCGGGGAATCGAGACTAACGATCGTTTGTCCTTCCGAAGACATAAGCGCATGCTGCAGTCGGAACGCCAGATCATTTTCCAGGATTCGGCTTCCAGCCTGGATCCCCGTATGAAGATCTGCGACATTGTGGCAGAGCCTATGAAAATTCAGAAACGGGTGCCGCCCCGCGGTTCACTTCGGGCAGAAGCGGAGTTTCAGATGCATTTTGCGGGACTGGATGCAGGGTATCTGGACAAGTATCCGGCAGAGCTTTCCGGCGGACAGCGGCAGAGAGTGGCCATTGCACGGGCACTTTCCATGGAGCCGGAGTTTGTTGTGGCAGATGAGCCGGTGGCGTCGCTGGATGTGTCGATCCAGGCGCAGATCATCAATCTGTTCCGGCATCTGCAGCAGGAGCATGGCTTTACGTTTCTGTTTATTGCACACGATCTTTCAGTGGTACGTTTTTTGTGCGACCGGATTGGCGTAATGTACCAGGGAAAACTGGTGGAGACAGCACCGACGGAGGAGCTGTTTGCGGCTCCGAAGCATGAGTATACGAAAAAACTTCTGGCTGCGATTCCGAAACCGGACCCGGCGCTGGAACGGGAGAGGAGGGGCGGACATGAATACGAAAAAAACAATCCTGATTTTGCTGTTTAGCATTTTTGTCCTTTCCACTACCGTTTTCTTTGTATCCAGGATGGCCCCGGGTGATCCGCTTGTATCCTATTACGGTGACCGCGTAGAGCGGATGAGTCCGCAGGAGCGCGTCTGGGCGGAGGAAAAGCTGGGACTGGACGATGGAATTATGGTTCAGTATGTGCGCTGGCTGAAGGAGGCAGCCCATGCAGATTTTGGCATTTCCTATAAGTATAAGCAGGATGTGGTGACGGTGATCGGAAACCGTGTAGGAAATACGCTTCTGCTTGGCGGAATAGGATTTCTTCTGATCTTTTTCGGCTCACTGTTTCTGGGAATCCTCTGTGCCTGGCGGGAGGGCGGTCTGCTGGACCGCTTCTTCTGCCGTATCGGGACCATCACCAGCTGTATTCCGGAGTTCTGGATGTCGCTGGTGCTGATCCTGATCTTTTCAGCAGGACTTCACTGGCTGCCAAGCTCTGGAGCTTATACCGCAGGAAAAGCGGCAGATATTACAGACCGGCTGCGGCATCTGGTATTGCCGCTTTCTGTGGTGGTTCTGAGCCATTTGTGGTACTACGCATTTCTGATGCGAAACCGCATGCTGGAAGAAATCCGTGGAGATTATGTACTTCTGGCACGGGCCAAGGGCCTGCGAAAAGGCAGGATTTTGCTGAATCATTGCCTGCGGGGGGCTCTGCCCTCTTACTTAAGTATCATGGCCATTGCAGTGCCTCACATTCTGGGTGGGACCTATGTGGTGGAGACGGTTTTTTCTTATCCGGGTCTTGGTACACTGACCTATGAGAGCGCCCGATATAAGGATTATAATCTGCTGATGCTCTTGTGTATCCTGTCCGGAATCCTGGTAATCCTGTGCAGCATGGCAGCTGAAAAGATCAACGAATGGCTGGATCCGCGGCTGCGGGTGACCTGCGGCGAGCGGAAAGAGCAGGAGAAAAAAACGGAGGCTGAGGAAAGTACAGAGGTCTGTGATGCGAACGTGCAGCCGGAGACAGAGCATGCGGAGCAGCGGAGCATGCAGGAGAACAGGCCGGATGTGCTGCAAAAAACAGCGTCAGCAGACGAAGCTATAAAGTCGGATTTTAGTGTCGGCACAGAAATAACGGCCGAACATGTACAGCCGGTTTCAGATCCCCGATTCCGCGTTGTCGGCATCCGGCCATCCGGGCCAGCTCCGGCGCAGAAGAACATTTCCTGGTATCAGAACAAGCCGTTGTTTCCTGTCCTGGTTCTTGCAGCGATCATTCTGGGCTGCATCTGCGCGGACTGGATCATGACGAAAGATCCTGCATATATGGATCTTTTAAACTGCAATGTTCACCCTGGGAAAGAGTTTTTGTTCGGTACGGATACGATGGGGCGGGACATTTTTTCCATGATCTGGTCTGGTGGCAGGATTTCTCTGACCATTGGCGTGCTGGCATCCCTGATTGCGGCAGCGATTGCTATTTTTTACGGGGCAGTCAGTGGCTGCGCTCCGGCCTGGCTGGATGAACTGCTGATGCGTTTGTCTGAAATTTTCTTAAGCGTGCCGAACCTCCTTCTGGTAATTTTGCTTCAGGCGGCTTTTGGAAAAGCCGGGATCCTCAGCTTGTCGGTAGTGATCGGAGTGACAAGCTGGGCAGGAATGGCCAGGGTGGTGCGCACGGAGGTGCGGCAGATCCGAAACAGTGAATATGTCATTGCGGCCCGGGCTATGGGCGGCGGTTTTTTCTATATCTTAAGGCGTCATCTGACACCGAATTTCATTGCCTCGATTTTGTTTATGGCAGTGATGAATATCCGCAGCGCTATTACAGCGGAATCTACGTTAAGCTACATGGGAATCGGCCTGCCGCTTGAGATGATCTCCTGGGGAAGCATGCTGAGCTTGGCAGAAAAGGCAATGTCCGGTGGCGCCTGGTGGATCATTGTGATTCCGGGATCATTTCTGGTGGTGACCCTGCTTTGCATTACCGATATCGGAGAGGCTTTGCGGAAAGCGGCGAACCGGAAGGAAAGCAATCTGTAATAAGCTGGAAAAAGAACTGAGAAAGCGTGAAACTCTTTGTGAAAACAGAGGGTTCACGCTTTCTTTGTGTTTTTATCACATGGAATCAGTAAACATTGATAGTTCACAAAAAGTTCACAAAAAATTAGCACTCACCTCTTGACAGTGCTAATAATGCGTGCTATAGTACATGTAGAACAAAGGAAGGGGATACAGAGGGAACAAAGAAAGAGGTTCCCGGAGGTCTCTGAAAGATCCTGGTTCCAAAGAAACAAGGTTAAGCATAGATAGAAAAGGAGAGATGACTTATGTTAATGCCGAGTATTTTTGGTGAGGATATGTTTGATGACTTTATGAGAGATTTTCCATTCTTCGATGAGAATGCAGGTAATAAAATAGAGAAGAAACTTTACGGACGTCATGCAAAGAATATGATGAAGACCGATATCAAGGAACAGGAAGACGGCTACGAGCTGGAGATGGATCTTCCGGGATTCACAAAAGACGAGATTACCGCAGAGCTGAAAGATGGTTACTTAACCATCAGCGCATCCAAGGGACTTGATAAGGACGAGCAGGAGAAAGAAACCGGTAAGTATATCCGCCGTGAACGTTACGCGGGTGCGTGCCAGCGTTCCTTCTATGTAGGTGAAGATATCACCGAGCAGGACATTAAGGCAGAGTTCAAGCACGGTATCCTGAAACTGTTCGTTCCGAAGAAGGAAGCACAGCCGAAGGTAGAAAATAAAAAATACGTAGCCATTGAAGGCTAATACAAATGACTGAAACTTCCCCGGAAAACAGTAAGGCTGCCTGGCCGGGGAAGAAACCGCAGCCATAATATAGAAGACTGAATTTGATAATAAGTAAATTTTAGATAGATAAAGGAGAGATGACTTATGTTAATGCCGAGTATTTTTGGTGAGGATATGTTTGATGAATTTATGAGAGGTTTTCCGTTCTTCGATAACAGCGCAGAGAACAACGTTGAGAAGAAACTATATGGTCACAACGCCAAGAACGTTATGAAAACCGATATCAAAGAGCTGGAAGGCGGCTATGAGCTGGAGATCGATCTTCCGGGATTCACGAAAGAGGAAGTCACCGCAGAACTGAAGGATGGCTATTTAACCATCAGTGCCGCTAAGGGACTTGATAAGGATGAGCAGGAGAAAGAAACCGGTAAGTATATCCGCCGTGAACGTTATGCCGGTGCGTGCCAGCGTTCTTTCTACGTTGGTGAAGATGTGACCGAGCAGGACATCAAGGCTGAGTTCAAGCATGGTATGCTGAAGCTGTTTGTTCCGAAGAAGGAAGCAAAACCGGCGGTAGAAACCAAGAAATATGTTACCATTGAAGGCTGATGCGTAAGCAGGCTGAGATGGCAGCAGAACCGCATGAGAGAAAGTGAATAAAAAGTCCACGGGCCAGTAAATGTGCTGGTCCGTGGACTTTTTGCGTGCTTGTAAAAGCCAGCGTCCGGTTGCTGTCCCATATCTGCATTTGAAATCTTAAGAAAAAAGTTTCCTTTCTTCATAAAACGATGACAATTTGGACACAATTTTATTGTTCAATAGGAGTGGCTGTGGAGATAGACACAGTTACAGATCGCATATGCATCAGCAGCCGGAAATGCTTTCAGATCGAGGAAAAACAGATTCCGTCTGCTCAAAAAAGAAAGGTTGGTTAAAATGAAAAAAAGAGCATTGATTATGATGAGCACCGCAATGGTCATGGTATTTGCAGCAGCTTGTTCTTCAAAAAATACCCCGTCTGCTACAGCAAGTGAGACAACGGCTACAGTGGCAGAAACAACACAGCAGGAGACCACAAAGGCAGAAAGCACAGCCTCTGCTGAGAGTCTGAACACAGATGAAGCAAAGGATTCAGAGGAATCTAAGGCAGATTCTGCCGCAGATCAGGAAGAAGCAAGCATGACAGGCACGATCAGTGACATCAAGGATTTCATGTTTACCATCACATTTGATGGTCAGGATTACGGCTTCAGCTTTGATCAGAATGAGAAGCCACAGGGGTTAGACAGTGTGAAGGATGGTGATACCGTGATGGTAACCTATACCGGTACGGTAAATACCGTGGATGCCTTCACCGGAAAAATCCTTTCTGTTGAAAAAGTAGATTAAGAGGGAAGTATTTGGCAGGTCTGTACAGTGAATGCGCAGACCTGCCAAACAACATTATATGCTTCAGGAAGCACTGTAGGAATCTACCGTAATGGTATAGCAGCTGCTTCCTTTTTTTATTACCGTTCCATCACTCTTTTTGATGGTGACGTTTGCGCTGCCTTCACCGCCGTTGTCATCCGGTCCGCCCTTGCCGTCCGGCGCTTCTTTGCCATCTGGCGCGCCATTTCCGTCATTGTTTTCATTCTGTCCGTCCTGATCTTTGTTTGATGTGCCCAGTATAAAGAACAAAGCGTTAAATTCACAAAATGTTCATAAAAACAATAAAATTCTGATAAAATGAGAAAAAAAGAAATATTTTGCAACAAATCAACTGTACGAGTGCGGAAAAAAATGGTATGATGCAAGAAAGAAAATAAACTGGGAAAACAGCTTTATCGTTGAGTTTTTAGGATAATAGAGTAATGATCAGACAAAATCTTATATAAAGGGGGAACCAATCATGGCAGATTATATTATGGCACTGGACGCGGGGACAACCAGCAACCGCTGCATTCTTTTCAATAAAAAGGGCGAGATCTGCAGCATGGCGCAGCGGGAATTTCACCAGTATTTTCCACAACCTGGCTGGGTGGAGCATGACGCGGATGAGATCTGGGCCAGCATGCTGGGGGTGGCCGTGGAGGCCATGAGCCGCATCGGCGCAGAAGCAGCAGACATTGCGGCGATCGGTATCACCAATCAGAGAGAAACCACCATTGTATGGGATAAGGAGACTGGTGAACCCATTGCCCACGCCATTGTCTGGCAGTGCCGCCGTACCGCAGCCTACTGCGATTCTCTGAAGGAACAGGGCTATATGGACAGCTTCCGGAAGAAAACAGGACTTGTCATTGACGCGTATTTTTCCGCTACCAAGATCAAATGGCTGTTAGACCATGTGCCGGGAGCAAGGGAGCGGGCGGAGAAGGGTGAGCTTTTGTTTGGCACAGTGGAAACCTGGTTGATCTGGAAGCTGACCAAGGGCGCGGTACATGTAACCGATTACTCCAATGCTTCCCGCACGATGCTGTTCAATATCAATACTCTGCAGTGGGATGATGAAATCTTAAAGATCCTGGATATTCCGAAATGCATGCTGCCGGAGCCGAAGCCGTCAAGCTGCGTATACGGGGAGACAGAGCCTTCTTATCTGGGCGGAGCCATTCCTATTGCCGGGGCAGCGGGAGACCAGCAGGCGGCGCTGTTCGGTCAGACCTGTTTTGAGGCGGGGGAAGCGAAGAATACCTATGGAACAGGCTGTTTCCTGCTTATGAACACCGGAGAAAAGCCGGTATTCTCCCGAAACGGGCTGGTCACCACCATTGCCTGGGGACTGGACGGAAAGGTGGATTATGCGCTGGAGGGTTCCATCTTCGTGGCCGGAGCGGCGGTCCAGTGGCTGCGGGATGAGCTGCGGCTGATCGATTCGGCAGAGGATTCCGAGTATATGGCAAAAAAAGTGAAGGATACCAACGGCTGCTATGTGGTTCCGGCCTTCACCGGTCTTGGTGCTCCGCATTGGGATCAGTACGCCAGAGGAACTATTGTGGGTATTACCCGGGGTGTGAACAAATACCACATCATCCGGGCTACACTGGAGTCTATTGCCTACCAGGTACATGACGTACTGGTGGCCATGAAAGCGGATTCCGGTATTGACCTGACTTCCCTGAAGGTTGATGGCGGAGCCAGTGCCAACAATTTCCTGATGCAGACCCAGGCAGACTTTATCCAGGCACCGGTGAAGCGGCCCTCTTGTGTAGAGACAACCGCCATGGGCGCGGCCTATCTGGCGGGACTTGCAGTGGGATACTGGAAGAATCAGGAAGAAGTCAAGGAAAATCAGGAGACAGACCGGATCTTTACGCCGGAACTGGATGAAAAGACCCGCAGGACCATGGTCCGCGGGTGGGAGAAGGCGGTTCGCTACGCATACGGCTGGGCGCGGGAACGCTGAGTGCCACAATCGGATCAGGCTGCAGGAAGTGCAGTCTGGTGATAAAAAACACCGGAGCGCTGGGCATAAGGCTCAGGACTCCGGCGGTGCAAAAAAGTCACGTTCAATAAACAGGCATACATTGTCGACAAAGCTGTCCGGGTCACAGGGTTCTTCCTGATCGAGATAGCACTGTACAATATTAAAATAAAAATCTGTCATCAGGCTGGTGAATATAGGGGCAGGAAGCTTCAAGCGATAGCCCTTTTGTTCAGCAGCCTGAATTTTATCATTCATAATGCGGATGAGGCCGGTGCGGATGATGCGCATCAGGTCACCGTCCTGATTGGCATGGTAGATTTTCTGGTACAAAATCCGGTTCTCGCCGATAAGATGCAGCAGGATCAGCAGGAAGTCCCGCACGGAAGTGCGGTTGGTGAAATACATGACATCTTCATTCAGGCCAAGCTCATCTAGCATAGAGCCAAGGCAGTAATGGAGCAGGTCATATTTATCCTCAAAATAGCGGTAAAACGTAGAACGGGAAATCAGCGCGGTATTGCAGATGTCGGTCAGTGTGAGCTGCTCAAAAGGCAGGGCTGCAAGCTGGGAAAAGAGAGCACCCTTCAAAAGCGCGTAGGTGCGGCGGGCGGTAATACTGGTTTTCCGGGATGTAGACTGTGCCATAATAACCTCCGTGATCGATGAATTTGCGCATGAAAAACAGCACAGGTTCACAATGTATAAAACTGGACAAATCTAAAACAAGTGTCTCATTATGAACATTCCAAACAAAACTGATACTTGTGTATTTTAACATATACATAGATAATAATGCAATAAAATGAAGAGGAATTCTGGAGGTTTTTATGGATTATCGAGATAAATTGCACAAAAACAAACAGTTCTTAACGAACCCTTTGCGTGTCGCACTTTTTGCGGTTGGGTTGGTGCTGCTGCATCAGCCGGTGGCGGCGCTGGCGGCTGCGTCCACCATTGAGGCAGGAAGCGGTGCTGTGGCAGAGACAAAGCCGGCGTCTGTATATGGAACGACAAAAGTAATCGATTCAGAAGAAACAGAAACGGCCCGGGCAAACTGGGTAAAGGAGGGCGACGACTGGTATTATCTCCTGCCGGACGGCAGCAGGAACCGGCAGGATCTGCAGTTTGACAATGCCCTTTATAAATTTAACTGGAACAGCTCTTTAAAAACGGCCCAATGGGTACCGAATACCGGCGGCGGTGCGTATCCGGTGTTCTGTTACGATGAAGAAACGCAGTTTTTATTTGACCAGTTAAATGACGAGAAAAAGGATCTGTATTTTGACGAGTATCCGGACCGGGAAGAGGAGTACGGTAATGATGAAAAGCGGCAGTACGACCGCTATGCCGGATTTATCATGGATGAAAAATTGAATCAGGCAGCAGCTCACCGTCTGGAAGCAGCGCTGGCAAATGGTTACAGCGGTGACGCGATTCCCGGTGAGGGAACCTTAAAGGATTACCTGGAAAAAATTTCCTACCGGAAAAATTCCAGCTGCCGGGAGCTTTACCTGCGGGGCCGAGAGGATGCGGACGATGCCTTTGACAAGCTCATCGGCAAGACCCAGGACAAATATGATTCCAGCGGAAAACGGAAAGATTCCCTGGATTATTACCGGCGTATCGGCATGGCCCATGCGGAGAAAGACGGAGAACACTATTTTATGGTGATCCTGATGCGGTAGAAGTGAAAAGAAAAAGGGAAAGAGGAGCAGAGATCAGTTATGGAAGACAAAAAATCCCTGAAAGATAAATTAAAAGCGCATCTGCCCCACAAAAGGGGAGCGGAAGAGAAGCAGAAAAAAGGCGCGGAGGATACCGGCTTTACCATTCGCCTGGCACGTTTTATTATTGAAAAGCGTGCCTGGATCGAGTCGGTGTTCGTTGCAGGCTGTATTTTCTGTGCAATTGCCATGCTGTTTGTAAATGTAAACTACGACCTGACCAAGTATGTGCCTTCCACAGCCCAGTCCAGCATGGGACTGGATGTGATGAAGAAGGAGTTTGGATATCCTGGAACAGCCCGGCTGATGCTAAAGGATGTAAGCCTGTACGAGGCGAAGCAATATAAAGATAAGATCCAGGCCATTGATGGTGTGGATCAGGTCCTCTGGTGCGACACCACGGTTAATGTTTACGCAGGAGAAGATTTCATCAATATGGATGATATCAAAGACTACTACAAAGACCGCTGTGCGGTTATGGATATCACTTTTGATGAGGAATCAGATTCCCCGAAGACCGAGGCAGCTATCGATGAGATGAAAGCCATCACCGGAGACAAGGGCTGCTATGTCGGTATGGCAGTGCAGAACAAATCCCTGATCCAGACTACCCATGAGGAGATGAACAAGATCCTGGTGGTCGCGGTCATCATGATTTTTGTGGTACTTTGTCTGGCGACCACCGCATGGACAGAGCCGATCCTGTTTTTGCTGGTCATGGGTGTGGCGGTACTTTTGAATAAGGGAACCAATATATTCATCGGTACGATTTCCTTTCTGACCGATAATGTAGCCATCATTTTACAGCTGGCAACCTCCATGGACTATTCCATTTTCCTGCTGGATGCCTATATGAACTGGCGTGATACCGGACTTTCGGAGGAGGAAGCCATCGTCAAGGCAGTTGAGGAAGCCATCAACTCCATTTTTGCCAGTAGCCTGACTACCGTAGTCGGCTTCCTGGCGTTAGTTACCATGAAATTCAACATTGGCTTTGATATGGGACTGGTTCTGGCAAAGGGTATCATCTTCAGTCTTCTGACGGTGGTGCTGTTCATGCCGGCCATGATCCTGAAATTTACCAGATGGAACGATAAGACCAAGCACCGTTCCTTTTTCCCGGACTTTACCAGATTGGGAAAGGGTGTGTACCATATCCGGTATTTTGTTCTGGCGGCGGTGCTTCTCATTACCCCGCCTGCTTATGTGGCTCAGCAGATGAACAATTTCCAGTACGGAAACAGCGCTGTGGGCGGTGCTCCGGGAACTCAGGTATACGCGGATGACCAGGAGATCACCGCAAAGTTCGGCCGAAGCAACATGATGCTTCTGATCTATCCGAACACGGACCCGGTGGCAGAAAAGCGGCTGTCCGATGAATTGGAAGCTCTTCCATATGTAAAGAGTGTAACCTCGATGGCCAACACACTGCCGGAGGGCATCCCGGAGGATTTCCTGCCGGATTCTACCGTCAGCCAGCTTCACACGAAGGACACGGCACGGATGCTTTTATACATAAGGACCAAGGGCGAGAGTGACAAATCCTTCGAATATACGGATCAGATCCGGGATCTCATGAAGAAATATTATCCGGAGCACTCGTACGTGGTCGGAGAGACTCCGTCTACCCAGGATATCAAAGAAACAATTACGGACGATAACGCGCGGGTAAATCTGCTGACGCTGCTGGGTGTATTCCTGGTTGTAGCTTTCAGCTTTAAGTCCGTTTTGATCCCAATCGTGGTTATGATCCCGATTGAAGTTGCTATCTTCATCAACATGGCAGTTCCGTATGTGCAGGGCGTGGATATGATCTACATGGGCTACATTATTGTCAGCAGTATCCAGATGGGTGCGACGGTAGACTACTCGATCCTGCTTACCAACAATTATATCGCGAAGCGTGCAACACTTCCGAAGAAGGAGGCCTGCATTGAGGCGGTGACCCGGTCCTGTTCCTCTGTTTTTACATCCGGCGGCATCATCACCCTGGCAGGATATATTGTATATCTGATTTCTACGACGGCGGCCATTGGAGATCTGGGACATCTGATCGGACGAGGAGGCTTCCTGAGTCTGGTCCTGGTACTGACTCTGCTTCCGGCACTTCTGGTGCTGACTGACGGACTGGTCATTGAGAAAAAATGGAAAGGCTCCAGAAGAAGAATCCGCGAGCGCTATGTGACCAGAAGGCAGCAGTTCCATGAGCGGGCAGAGCAGATCCGGACGAAGCTGGAAGAACACAGGAAAGAGAAATAAGGGCAGCAGGAGGAGAATGTCATGAAGAAAAGATATCAGAGACTTGGTGTCATGGGGCTGGCGGCAGTCATGGCATGTACCGGCACGGTTCTGCCGGTGCTTGCCGGCCAGGCATCTGTGGCTGTAGATGAAAATATGTATGTAAACCTGGATTACTATGGAAACGTAGACCGGGTCAATGTGGTGAAGGGCTGTGATCTGAATGGCCAGACCACGTTCACCGATTATGGCAATTACACAGCGGTGACCAACATGTCCGATTATACGGAGCCGGTCATTGAGGGAAACAAGGTAACCTGGAATGTGTCGCCGGATTACAAGGGGCGCTTCTATTATAAAGGCGAGCTGGATGCGAAGAAGGTGGCACTCCCATGGAACTTTGATGTTTCCTATAAGCTGAATGGCGTGCCGAAAAATGCAGACGAGCTGGCGGGTGCTTCCGGACTCATTGAGATCCATATCGACGCGAAGTTTAACGACAGTGCGGATGTGAATGAATATTATAAGAACAACTTTGTTCTGGCTGTAGCAGTTATGGTGGATACCAATGACTGTTACAGCCTGGAAGCAGACGGTGCTCAGAAACAGACCGTCGGCGGCAACAGCGCCGTTGTGTTTACGGCGCTTCCGGGCGAGGATGGAGACTTCACCGTCCGCATCGGAACGGACAGCTTTGAGACCAGCGGCGTGTTCATGGCCATGACTCCGTTAACCGGCAGTGATCTAGAGCACGTGACCGACTTAAAGGAAGCAAAGGATACCTGGAAAGAGAGCGGCGATCAGATGCACGACAGCATGCAGCAGATGGCTTTGTCTGTTGAGGCCATGCGGGACGGCATCCATTCTTTACAGAACGGCATGAACTCTGCGGAGGGCGCAAGACAGACCTGGAGTGGTTCAAAAGACAGTATTCTGGCAGGCAATGACCGTGCGCTTGAGACCTTAAGCGCTGTCTCGGATCAGCTGGAAGCGATGATCCCGCATATCGAGACCGCCAAGGAGGCGGCAGATGTAGCGCATGACAGCCTGGGCGATATCGTAAACACGGTGCGCGAGATGCAGGATCCGTTAAATAAGCTGCACAGTGCACTGAAGGGAATCAAGAGTGGGTCGGAAGATATGTCCGGCCAGGTTTCTCCGCTGAATCAGCTGATGCAGCAGATCATTGCACTGGACGCAACGCTGCAGGCCAGCGAGCAGGCTTATGTAACGGCTCTTGGAACCATGGGTGTCAGCCTTCAGAATGTGGATGATGATTATTATATGGACGAGGACTGGGAGGTCGATCTTTACGATGACCGCTCTGCCTCCCCGAGCAATGCCGGAAGCACCGGCAGTGTATCTGGTGCGGCAGGCGGCATCACCCTGAATCAGCTGGAGCTTTTGCAGACTCTGATGGCGAAGAAAGCAGCACTGGAGAAATTGTCCGCAGCCAGCAGTAAACTGGCTTCTGAGCTTTCCGGCCTTTTGGATGATGTGGCAGATGCAGCCAAATACACCTCTGAGCTGACGGACAGCCTGGAGATGCTGACGGAGGACACCGCAGCCCTGTATGATTCGATGGACAGCTACTACCCGGATCTGCAGGCTTCTCTGGATGATACGGAGGAGCTGTTAAACCGTACCACCGAAGCCATGAATACCAGTATCAGTACGGCGGCGATCGTACAGAATACCTTAAAAAACAGCAGTGATAACCTGGATGCGGCTACCCGCGACAGTATCCGCGGTACCCTGGAGCTTCTGGATAAGAGCTTAAGCGTGCTGGACAGCACCGCTTCCATCCGCCATGCAGGCGTGACCATGAAGGAGGCCATCGATAAGGAATGGGATGACTTAGATGGAGATACCCGTTTCCTGAACATGGATCCGAAGGCGGAGAAGGTATCCTTCACATCCGATGAGAATCAGGAGCCGGAATCCGTACAGATCATTCTGCGCACCGCAGAGATTAGCCTGGATGATGATGACGAGGTTCTGGATGCGGAGACTGAGGCAGCAAGCCAGAGCCCGCTGCGCCGGATCTGGATCGTGATCGTGAAGATGTGGAAAGCATTTGTGGAAATCTTCCGGAACAGATAGAAAAACTGTGGATAAAGGGAAAATTGGACAGGGGGTTTAGAAGCATATGAAAGGAAACCGAATCATAACCATAGGTCGTCAGATCGGAAGCGGCGGCAGTGAGATTGGCATGGAGGTGGCAAAACGCCTTGGAATTCAATGCTATGACAGGCAGCTGATCGAGATGGCCTGCGATTACGGAGAACTGGATCAGGATATTCTTGCGGAAGCGGAGGAGAAGCGGCCGAATCCATTTCTCTACTCTGTGCCGCGTCAGATGCAGAATGATAAGACCGGAAGAGGCATTGCCATCAATGACATGGTATTTAATCTGCAGTCGGAGGTTATCCGGCGGCTGGCAGAGAAGGAGTCTTGTGTGATCATTGGCCGCTGTGCCGATTATGTGCTGCGGGAGCAGCCGGGCGTGACTTCCGTATTTATCTATGCAGATATGAATGCCCGGATCGCGTGTCTTATGGAAAGACGCAGGATCACCCGGGATGAGGCCATTACGCTGATCAAAAAGACTGACAAGAGCCGCCGGAATTACTATGAATGTTATACCGGGAAACGCTGGGGTGCCGGTGCCAGCTATGATGTCACCTTAAACAGTGCGGAGCTTGGCCTGGATACCTGTGTGGATCTGATCTGCAGTCTTTATGAACGGAAACAGGAAGGAGATGCACAAGCGCGATGAAACAGACCATGAGACGCTTTCTGGTGAGTGTGGCTGCGGTGCTGCTTTCCATTGGAACAGCAGCGACGATCTATGCGGCCTCCGATAAGAGCAAGGTAGGAAAGATCAGCCTGGTATTTGATTCTGATCTTGGCATCGGTGTGGATGGAAATGCGCTTTCCGTTACCTCGGAGGGTGAGAATACGGATCGTTACTATATCAGTGATACAGAGGTGGTAAATGAAGATCCGGATGATTTCAGCGACAGCAATCCGCCGGAGATCGAGGTGACTCTGGTGGTGGCAGATGAGGACCGGTGGTATTTTGCCGGTGCTTCTTCCGATGCGTTCCGCTTAAACCTGGCAGCTTCGTCAAAGAACCGCTACGACAAGGTTCAGTTTATCAGCGCAAAACGCTCGGAAAAAAACGCGATGCTGACACTGCGGGTAAAGCTGATCTATGATAAGAAGTCAAAGCTTGATAATCGTTCCGCCATTTCCCTTGCGCAGAATGATGTCGCTTCCCCGGCCGGTTTTGGCTGGGACAGCGCACATCCGGGAACCGCATCCTGGAATGCGGAGGAATCCGCACGCTATTACCAGATCCAGCTGGTCAGAAACGGCATTGATACCGGCATCATGCGTTCGGTATACAAAAACCATTATGATTTTTCATCCCAGATGACAGAGCCGGGGGAGTACTGCTTCCGTGTCCGTACCGTGCGCCAGAGTAGCCACAACAAGAGTGAGTGGGTGACCTCAGAGATATGGACAGTGGCCGCAGCGGAAAACGAGGAAAACAGATCGGATGTGGTCAATGCCGGGACAGAGTAAAACCAGATTGCAAATAGGATATTGAGTTTTGCGTGCGTTTCCTGTATGATGGATGTGCGCAGCGAAGAAAACAGACGGCTGTAGATGTGGCCGTCTGTTTTTTCGATGCAGAAGCAGGAAACGGAAAATATTTTGTCCATGGAACGCGGGAAGATGCGGCATGGACAGGATTTGACACGCTACAGGAGTGAATCATATGAATGAATTAACCATAGAAGAATTTGACGCCCTTTCCACGGACACCTATGTGCTTTATGATATCCGAAGCACGGATGAGATCAATCATGGTGCCATCAAGGGAGCTATCGCCAGTTCCGCGGAAGAACTGGAAGAAAATCCGCCGGAAGAGAAAGGCAAAAAAATCATCATCTGCTGCAGCCGCGGCCGCGTGAGCCGCGATGTGGCAGAGAATCTCTGCGAGCAGGGCTATGACGCAGTCAGCTTAAAGGGCGGCTACATTGCCTGGCTCATGGCCGAGATCAAAAAGCAGGAGGCAGACGAGATCTGCGATTCCGTGGAAAAAAGCCTGCGCAAGAAATTCCACAAGAACATTTTCAGCAAATTCGCGAAAGCCATCAATCAGTACGAACTGGTGAAGGAAGGCGACCGCATTGCGGTCTGCATCTCCGGCGGCAAAGATTCCATGCTGATGGCCAAGCTGTTTCAGGAGTTAAAGAAGCACAACAAATTCCCGTTTGAGGTGAAGTTCCTGGTTATGGATCCGGGCTACAGTCCGGAGAATCGCCAGGTCATCGAGGAGAATGCCCGGAAGTTAAAAATTCCGATTCAGATTTTTGAGTCCGACATTTTCGATGCGGTATACACTATCGAGAAATCCCCGTGCTATCTCTGTGCCCGCATGCGCCGCGGACATCTTTACACCTTCGCGAAGCAGCTGGGCTGTAACAAAATCGCCCTGGGCCATCATTATGATGATGTGATCGAGACCATCCTCATGGGCATGCTCTACGGCGCCCAGGTTCAGACCATGATGCCGAAGCTCCACAGTACCAACTTCGAGGGCATGGAGCTCATCCGCCCGCTGTATCTGGTACGCGAGGATGATATCAAGGCGTGGAGAGATTATAACAACCTGCATTTTATCCAGTGTGCCTGCAAGTTCACCGACACCTGCACCACCTGCAATAATGAGGAAAACCAGTCCAAACGCGTGGAAGTCAAGGAGCTGATCCGAACCTTAAAAGAGAAGAATCCGTTCGTGGAGAGCAATATCTTTAAAAGCGTGGAGAATGTCAATCTGGATACCGTGGTAGCGTACAAGCAGGGCGGCGTGCGCCATCATTTTCTGGATACCTATGACCGGGAAACGGAGACTGCAAAACCGTGCTGCTCAGACGCTGCAGACGATTAAACGGTCCTCTTTACTTGCGGTATGACCTGTGTTATACTTGGGATAATTATGAGTGTGGGCAGGTTATTACAAAAGCATTGTGCAGGAAGGTAAAATAAAGAACGGGAGGCGTTTGCAAATGGATATCATGATTTTTCTTGGCTGTATTCTGCTGCTGGTATTGTTTGTTGTTGTAGCAGTGGTAACCAGTATGTTAGGCACCATCGGTGCCATTGTGGCAGAGGAAGATGACGAAGAATAAGCTGTACAGAGAAAAGAATCCGGACTATTTCGGATTCTTTTTTTCTGCCATGACCCAAAGTGATCCTGACAAACTGTCTATCAACGATGGAAGAATGACCGTGACATACGGACAAAAAGAGAAAACGACCGTATCACACGGAAAACATATAAGAAATGATTGGAAATTAAAATTCCCTCTTGCATTTACATAAACACATCGTTATAATGACCATAGCTTTAAGATTTTACTGAATTAATGTGGCAGATGATACAAAAAATTGTCAAACCGGATATTGCAAAAAATCAGGGACGTATTATCGGAGAAAGATTGGTCTCGGTATACGTCCCTTTTTTGTCACGGTGTCCGGACAGCGGTTTCGGCTGGGAAATCTGAAACTCATCATAGAATTCGGTATCACAAAAGAAGCATAAAGCGAAAACGAGGAAGGAAGGAAACAAACATGAAAAAGACACTGGCAGGAATTGTCCTGAGCTGTGTGCTTGCAGCGTCCCTCACTGCATGCGGCGGTTCCGGAAATTCTACAAGCACATCCGCAGCAGAGACTTCTGCAGCAGCTGGCGGCAGCACATCCGCAGCAGCAACCACTGAGAGCGGCGACAAGGTTATACGTGTCGCAGCAGTAGATCCGCAGGTAGCACTGGATCCGCAGCAGTTTACCTACAGCATCGTAATGAAAATTACCGATAACATTACCGAGTCCCTGCTGACTACCACATCCGATGGACTGGCTCCGACTCTTCTGGCAGCTATGCCGACCATTTCCGATGACAACATGACCTACAGCTTCGAGCTGCTTCCGGATGTAAAATTCCATGATGGAACGACTCTGAAGGCTTCCGATGTTAAGTATTCTTACGAGCGTCTGATCAAAATGGCAAAGATGGCAACCCTGCTTGAGAATGTGGTTGGTTACGACGAGATGAGCGCAGGTACAGCAGATGAGCTGTCCGGTATCGAGGTTCAGGACGATACCCACTTCACCATTCAGTTAAAGAAACCGTACGCACCGTTCCTTTCCGTTCTGTCTACCGCATACTGCGCAATCTATCCGCAGGAGGCATGTGAGGCAGCTGGCAACAACTGGGGTATGACCACCCTGATCGGTACCGGCGCATTCAAGCTTGACAGCTATCAGACCGGTGTTGGCGCAACCCTTTCCCGTTTCGATGATTACCATGGCGGCGCAGTAGCGCTGTCCGGTCTGGACTACAAGTTCATCGAGGATGTTAACACTCAGGTTCTTGAGTATCAGAAGGGCAATGTAGACTATGTAGATGTTGACCCGTCCATCTACCCGGTATACTCTAGCAATCCGGATCTGAAAGATCAGATGCATGGCTTCCAGCCGACTGGCTGCTACAGCCTGAACGTAAACAGCAAGACCTATTCTGATCCGAAGGTAAGAGAGGCAATTGCTCTTTCCATCGACCGTAAGGCCATCTGCGAGAGCATCCTTCACGGTACCGCAACCGTTCCGAATTCCTATATCCCGGCTGGTATCATCGGTCATGATGACAGCCTTCCGGAGTTTGAGTATGATCCGGAGAAGGCAAAATCCCTTCTTGCTGAGGCAGGATATCCGAATGGCATTGACCTTCGCGTAACCGTAAACACCAAATATCAGGGCAACGTAGCAATCGCAACCGCATTCCAGCAGCAGGCAAAGGCAGCAGGCATCAACGTAGAGGTTGAGCAGGTTGACTCTGCGGCATGGTCCGATATGAAGAAGAACGGCGGCGTTGACTGCGGTATCTCCAACTGGTATGTAGATTACTCTGATCCGGAGAGCATGCTGTACCCGATGACCAAGACCGACACCAACTCCAGCTTCTGGCACAATGCCGAGTTCGATAAACTCATGGATGAGGGTATCGCAACCACCGATGAGGCAGAGCGTCAGGAAATCTACAAAAAAGCAGAGCACATCATGACCAGAGAAGACTGGGCAACCACTCCTCTCTACAATGAGACCAAGTTCTATCTGTTAAATCCGCGTATCACCGGATTTGAGATGGATGCGACCTTCCGTATGTTCTGGAAGAATGCTGATATTCAGTAATTATTGCGGCAACAATTAAAAATGTTTAGAGAAACAGGGGGGCTGCGCATTTTGGCAGTTCCTCTGTTCGCATGTAGGAGAAAATAAAATGCTTTCATACACAGGAAAACGTCTGCTCCAGACGATCTTTGTTCTTCTGGGCATCAGCTTGATCACGTTTGTTCTGCTTCAGGTAGTACCGGGTGACCCGGTTGCCCTGATGTTAGAGAAACGTGCAGATCCGGAGACTATCGCCAAAGTGCGTAAGGAGCTCGGTTTGGATCTGCCATACTATGTACAGTATCTGAATTTTATAAAAGGCGCCATCCATCTGGATTTCGGTACCTCCTATTTCACCAAGGAGGTTGTTACCGATGCGCTGTTCCGCTGCTTTAAGGTAACCGTAAAGCTGGCATGCATGTCCTTTATCTTCGCTTCTGTTATTGGTATTCCGTGCGGAATCTTTGCAGCAGTCAAGAGAGGAAAAGGCATCGATACCGTTGTTATGGTACTCTCTATCGTCGGTGTATCTGCACCGGCATTCTGGGTAGCGATCATTCTGCAGATCCTTTTCGGCTTAAAGCTGAACGTTCTGCCGATCTCAGGATTCGATACGCCGGCATCTTACATACTTCCGAGTCTTGCGCTGGGTGCGCGTTACGCAGGAAATATTGCGCGAATCACCAGAACCAGTATGCTGGAAGTACTGGGACAGGATTACATCCGTACCGCGAAGGCAAAGGGTGCCATGCGCTGGGCCGTTATCTTGAAGCACGCCCTGAAAAATGCCATGATCCCGATCGTAACTCTCGTAGGTACTGATTTTGGTTACATGCTGACAGGATCCATGCTGATCGAAAAGGTATTCTCCATTCCGGGAATCGGTAAGCTGGCAGTAGATGCCATGTCCAACCGTGATCTCCCGCTTCTGGAGGGCACCGTTATGTACATCGCATTTGTATTCGTTGTCGTAAACCTGATCGTTGATGTTTCCTATGCATTTCTGGATCCGCGAATCCGCTACGGGAAAGGAGCAGCATAAGAGATGGCTAAGAAATTACTTGGATTTTTTAATAAACAGAAACAGTTTGAGCAGGATGTTATGGAAAACGGCATGCAGTATTCCAGCTTCTACGGAGATAGCCTGCGCCGTTTAAAGAAGAACAAAATGGCAATGTTCTGCGCATGTGTACTGATCCTGCTGGCACTGATGGCAATCTTCGCTCCGCTCCTCGCACCGTATGATCCGACCTATCAGGATTACAGCGCTGTGCTTGGCGGACCGTGCAAGGCACATCCGTTCGGAACCGATGAATTCGGCCGTGACATCTTATCCCGTATCATCTACGGTTCCAGAGTATCCATCAGTATCGGTATCGTGGCACAGATCATCGCTTCTATCGTAGGCGTAACCTTAGGTTCCCTGGCCGGTTACTACGGCGGCTGGATCGACAGCCTGATCTCCCGTGTCATGGAGATCTTCCAGGCATTCCCGGATCTGATCTTCGCCATGGCGATCATGACCTTCATGGGTAAGGGTGTCCTGAACCTGTTTATCGCCCTGGGCCTTCTGACCTGGGTCCGCACCGCGCGTATGATCCGCGGTTCTGTCATGCAGTTAAAAGAAAAAGAATACGTAGAGGCAGCCCGCGCCTGCGGAGCATCTACCTACTGGATCATCATGAAGGAACTGGTTCCGAACTGCCTGTCCACCATTATCGTCCTGGTTACCCTTGGTATCCCGAACGCAATCATGTACGAGGCATCCTTAAGCTTTTTGGGCATCGGTATCCAGCCGCCGACTCCGTCATGGGGCAATATGATCAGTGCGGCACAGACCTTTATCAGCTACCGCCCGGTATACAGCATCATGCCTGGTGTGGCGATCATGATCACAGTTATCGCATTCAATATCTTCGGTGACGGTTTACGAGATGCACTGGATCCGAAGCTGAGAAGTTAGGAGGTATGAGAGATGGCAGAGAATATTTTACAGGTAAAAAATTTAAAAACCTACTTTCATACTGAGGCCGGACTTGTGAAAGCGGTTAACGATGTTTCCTTCAATGTGGAAAAGGGTAAGACCCTCGGCATTGTAGGTGAGTCCGGCTGCGGAAAAAGTATCACTTCCTTATCGATCATGGGTCTGGTAGAGCGTCCTGGTAAGATCGAGGGCGGTGAGATCCTGTTTGAGGGGGAAGACCTCTTAAAGATGACGGAGGCTCAGATGCGCAACATCCGCGGCAAGAAGATTGCCATGATCTTCCAGGAGCCGATGACATCCTTGAATCCGGTTTATACCATCGGACAGCAGCTGATCGAGGCCCTGCTCCTTCATGAGAAAATGACCAAGCAGGAAGCAAAAGCCCGCGCCATCGAGATGTTAAAGCTGGTTAAGATCCCGCTTGCGGAGCGCCGCTTCGACGAGTACCCGCATCAGCTTTCCGGCGGTATGCGTCAGCGTGTCATGATTGCCATGGCACTCTGCTGTAATCCGGCTATGCTGATCTGTGATGAGCCGACTACTGCGCTGGACGTAACCATTCAGGCGCAGATCCTGGACCTCATCAATGAGTTAAAAGAAAAGACCGGAACCTCCGTTATGATGATTACCCACGACCTGGGTGTCATCGCAGAGGTTGCGGATGATGTTATGGTTATGTACGCAGGCAAGGTCGTTGAGCACGCAAGCTGCGACCAGATCTTTGACAAGCCGATGCATCCGTATACGGACGGACTGATGAAGTGCATTCCGAAGCTGGATGATGACGACACCAAAGAGCTGAGCGTTATCAAGGGCATGGTGCCAAGCTTTGATGATATGCCGGCAGGCTGCGCGTTCTGCCCGAGATGTCCGCAGGCCCGCGAGATCTGCCGTCAGAAGATGCCGGAGTTAGTCGAAGCCGAGGGCCGCAAAGTGCGCTGCTTTAAATATACGAAGGAGTGGGAGGAGAACATCTGATGAGTGAAGTAAATGAAAAGACCCCGCTTCTGGAGGTCCGGAACCTGCGGAAACTGTTCGCGGGAAAATCTTCCTTCTTCCAGAAAGATAAGTCATGGATCAAGGCGGTGGACGATGTATCCTTTACCCTGAATCCGAAAGAAACCCTGGGTGTGGTTGGTGAGTCCGGCTGCGGTAAATCTACCATGGGCCGCTCTGTGCTTCGTCTGATCGAGCCGACCTCCGGCGAGATCTTCTACAAGGGAAAGGATTTCACCAAGGCAAGCGGCCAGGAGCTGCGGAAAATGCGCGCAGATATGCAGATCATTTTCCAGGATCCGTACGCATCCTTAAATCCGAGAATGACCATCGGCGAGATCATTGCCGAGCCGTTAAATATTCAGAAACGCTATAAGACCCAGGAGGAGACCCGGGCACAGGTGTTAAAGGTGATGGAGGTCGTAGGACTGAACACCAAATACTACAACCGCTATCCTCACGAGTTCTCCGGCGGACAGCGTCAGAGAATCGGTATTGCCCGCGCGATCGTGCTTAACCCGTCTCTGGTAGTCTGCGATGAGCCGGTATCCGCACTGGATGTTTCCATCCAGTCTCAGGTACTGAATCTGCTGCGCCAGCTGCAGGAATCCATGGGAATGGCATATATCTTCATTTCCCACAACTTAAGCGTTATCAAGCATATTTCAGACCGTGTCATGGTTATGTATCTGGGACATGTGGTAGAGCTGGCGGACAAGAAAGAGCTGTTTGCGAACCCGTCCCATCCGTACACCCAGGCGCTGCTGTCCGCAATTCCGGTACCGGAGCGCCATTCCAAGAGGAAGAAGATCATTCTCCAGGGCGATCTGCCGAGCCCGGCAAACCCGCCGTCCGGATGTATCTTCCACACCCGCTGCTTCATGGCTCAGGAAATCTGTTCCACGCAGAAGCCGGAGCTTAGAGATATTGGAGGAGGTCATCTGTGCGCCTGTCATTTCTGCAATGGAGCCTGCGCGCAGAACGAAACTACAGAAGAAAAATAATTGGGGAGGTATAGAAGTATCATGAAAATTACCAACATTAAGACCTACAGAATGCAGGTGCCGCTGGTGCGTCCGTTCCGCATTGCGCTGGGTCTCATCACTCACGCAGTCAGCTGCCTGGTTGAGATTGAGACCGATGCCGGCATCACCGGTTATGGTGAGGGCTCTCCGGGACCGCTGATCACCGGTGAAAACCTCGATGGAACCATCGCTACCGTAGAGCGTCTGAAGGAGAAGCTTATCGGCATGGACCCGCGTGACATGGAGGCAATCTATACCGTGATGAACCGTACCGTAGCGTATGCAGGTACTGCAAAGGCAGCCATCGACCTGGCATGCCATGACATCATCGGCAAGAGCACCAATCTTCCGCTGTATAAGGTTCTGGGCGGACTTTCCGGCGAGATCGAGACAGATATGACCGTTGGCATCGACGATCCGGCAGTCATGGCAGAGCATGCAAAGGCACATGTACAGGCAGGCTTTAACGTGATCAAGACCAAGGTCGGCGTAGACTTTGCTTCCGATCTGGCAAGAGTCCGCGCGATCCGTGAGGCAGTCGGTGACCAGGTGAAGATCCGTCTGGACGCAAACCAGGGCTGGAAAGCCAAGGAGGCTGTTGAACTCATCAACCGCCTGAACGAGTACGATATCGAGCTGGTAGAGCAGCCGGTTCCGCGATTTGATTTTGAGGGACTGAAATTCGTGACCGCCCACAGCTCTGTGCCGATCATGGCAGATGAAAGTTGCTGGGACTCCAAGGATGCCCTGCGGTTAGTATCCCAGCGTGCTGTAGATCTCATCAACATCAAGCTGATGAAGTGCGGCGGCCTGTATGAGGCAAAGAAGATCACCGCGATCGCAGAGGCAGCAGGTGTGGAGGTCATGCTGGGCTGTATGGCAGAGGAGAGCGGTATCGGTGTAACCGCGGCTGCTTCCCTGGGTGCGGCATTAAAGAACATTACACGTGCGGATCTGGACGCAACCTTCTCCTTAAAAGAGCTTCCGTACGAGGGCGGCTTTACCGTAAAAGATACCAGACACCTGATCCTTTCTTCTGATCCGGGCCTTGGCATCAAACGTCTGAAAAAGGAGATGCTGGCATGAACCGTATGACACAGGAGGGCAAGGCAAAGCTGGAAGAGCTGGTTGCCCGCGTAATGAAGGATGGCCAGGCCCGCGGTATCGCGGTCGGCATCGTCAATGCAGCCGGAGAGATCCAGTACGAAAATTACTTCGGTTACCGTGACGCGGAGAACAAGCTCCCGATCACCAGAGACACCATCTTCGGTATGGCATCTGTGACCAAATCCTTTACGGCACTGTCCATCATGCAGATGCAGCAGGACGGCCTTTTAAAGGTAGATGATCCGGTTTCCAGATACATTCCGGAGTTCACCAACAAGAATCAGTCTGAGCCGGTTAAGCTGTGGCATTTGATGTGCCACAGCGGCGGCTATTTCCCGCTTCCGCGTATTGTAGTGGATAAGACCGCGCAGGAGATGAGGATTGAGGATTCCCTGGATGCAGAGCTCATTTACCGGGAAGACTTTGCAGAGGAAGGCATCCGCCGTGTGGCAGGCCGCCTGGATTCCCAGACCCGTTTCACCGGACGTCCGGGACAGCGCATGAGCTACTGCAACGACGGTTTTGGTCTGCTTTCTGATATTGTGCGCCGTCATTCCGGTTATGGCTCCTTTGCAGAGTATCTGGATAAGAAGATCCTGAAGCCGATCGGTATGGACCGCAGCAACATCAGCTTTATCCGCAATAGCCAGGACGAGAATGCGGCAATCCTGTATTCTCTGGAGAACGGAACCTGGAGAGCTGACCGCGACTACCAGAATGATGCATTCGTCCTGCACGGCGGCGGCGGTATGAAGTCCACTCTGGGTGATATGCTGAAGTATGCTGTTATGTATCTGAATGAAGGTGTGGCAGGAAACGGAAACCGCATCGTAGAGCGCTATGCTGTTCAGGAAATGGAAAAGCCGAGACAGTTCATGAAGCCGGGCATATACTATGGCTACGGTCTGGAGACGAAGCAGGTAGGTGATCGTGCTGTTTATGAGCACGGCGGAAGCCTTCCGGGCGTATCCTCCAACTTCTCCTTCTGTCCGCAGGAAGAGGTTGGTATTGTGGTGCTGTGCAATACCATGGATGTTTCCGTGGCAGCCATCGCAGACGCAGCCCTGAATGCCTACTGCGGTCTTGAGGTCGAGGAAGAACGGCAGATCCACGCAGAACGCAGCTGGAGCGCCGAAGAACTGGAAGAGTTAGCCGGAAGCTATGTATCCGGTGAGGGTGATGCATTTACGCTGACTGTAGAAAACGGAACCCTGAGCATGAAGGTAAACGGAAATCCGACCGCACTTCAGGCCGTATATCCGTGGCAGGGTATGGTACGGAAAACCTATTCCGACATTTACCTGACTGCGATCCGTGACGAAGATGGTCATGTATTTGCGGCGCGCTATGGCAGCCGGATCTTCCCGAAGGAAGCATAATCATTTTGAAAAGAGATTCCTGCTTTTTTCAAAAAACAGGAATCTCTTTACTTTTTGAAAAATACGATTTATAATAAACAGTGTTTCCATAGAAAACGCAGGCGTAGTTCATTGGTAGAACATCAGCTTCCCAAGCTGAGGAGGCGGGTTCGATTCCCGTCGCCTGCTTCCTTAAAACCGCGTAGCTACGCGGTTTTTGTATTTTCAGGCCTCCATCTCCGCATTCACGGCGTCCTCGCAGGAGCGCATTGCCTCGATGGTCTTTGCAAAGAGCTCATCCAGCTCCCATCCCAGGCGTTCGGCACCGGTGCGGATGATGTCGCGGGAGCAGCCTGCAGCAAATTTTTTATCCTTGAATTTTTTCTTTAAGCTGGAAACCTCCATATCCCTGGTGCTTTTGGATGGGCGCATGCGGGCTGCGGCTCCGATCAGACCGGTCAGCTCATCTGCGGCGAACAGCACCTTCTCCATCTCATGGACCGGCTCTACATCGCAGCAGATGCCATAGCCATGGGAGCAGATGGCATGGATCATGTCATCGCCGACACCGCCGGCCTTTAACAGCTCCGGCGCTTTTGTGCAGTGCTGCTCCGGGTAAAGCTCAAAATCAATATCGTGGAGCAGTCCGCAGATTCCCCAGAAATCCTCCTCATCTCCATAACCAAGCTCCCTCGCGTACCAGCGCATGACGCCTTCTACGGTGAGACCGTGCAGAATGTGGAATGGCTCCTTGTTGTAGGTTTTCAGTAAGTTCAATGCTTCATCTCTAGTGATCTGACTTATCATTTCATGTCTCCTCCTGCTGGAAATTTTTTCCATTATACTGCGTCTGATAAAAATTGTTAAGCATTTGTTTTTGAACGATCAGTGTTGGATTTCGGCAAAAATTTCGCCTGCAAGCTTTCGCGGCAGTAAAATCAGACGGCCGCGCACCCGGAATAAAAAGAGCCGCCTTCGGAGGGAACGGCACACGCAGTGTACGGCTTCATCGGGAATAAAGCCCTGCCGGGCAAGCTTCTCCCGGCGTGCCGGTTCACTGGCGATCCAGATGATGCGGGCATCGGAGGCAGGGGGAATGTGGCTGAGCGGAAGTACCATGGAATCACCTGGTCATGTTTGCCGGGGCCATGTGACAGGCAGAGCGCCTGGTTCACATGAACCGGTGTGTAATTACCATAAGATATGCGCAAATTCCGGGAAAAGAGCTTGCCACCGCAGAATTTGTTAGGTAAAATAGTAGCATTCGCAAAATGCGGTATAGCCGCAGATTTCAACATTTTGCAGAGATTGTTTGTGTCTGAGAGGTTTTGAGAGGAGTTTTCATGAGTATTTTAAATGTAGAGCATTTAAGTCACGGATTTGGTGACCGAGCTATTTTCCAGGACGTTTCGTTCCGTCTGTTAAAGGGTGAGCATATCGGTCTGGTGGGCGCCAACGGCGAGGGTAAATCTACCTTCATGAGCATTATCACCGGAAAACTGCAGCCGGATGAGGGCAAGGTTGAGTGGGCAAAGCATGTGCGCGCCGGTTATCTGGACCAGCACACCGTACTGGAAAAGGGCATGACCATCCGCGATGTGTTAAAGAGCGCGTTTGCGTATCTGTTTGAGATGGAAGAGCAGATGAATGCCATCTGCGATAAGATGGGCGAGGCATCCGAGGACGAGATGAATGCCATGATGGAGGAGCTTGGCACGATTCAGGACCTTCTGATGGCCCATGACTTTTATATCATTGACAGCAAGGTAGAAGAGGTAGGCCGCGCGCTGGGCCTGCAGGAGATTGGCATGGATAAGGATGTTTCCGAACTTTCCGGTGGCCAGCGTACCAAGGTGCTTCTGGGAAAGCTGCTTCTGGAAAAGCCGGACATCCTGCTTTTGGATGAGCCGACCAATTATCTGGATGAGCAGCATATTGAATGGCTGAAGCGTTATCTGCAGGAGTATGAGAATGCCTTTATTCTGATCTCCCATGATATTCCCTTCTTAAACAGCGTCATCAACCTGATCTACCACATGGAGAACCAGAAGCTGGACCGTTATGTGGGCGATTACGATCATTTCCAGGAAGTTTACGCAGTGAAGAAAGCACAGCTTGAGGCCGCTTATAAGCGTCAGCAGCAGGAGATCGCAGAGCTTGAGGATTTTGTGGCCCGCAATAAGGCAAGAGTTTCCACCCGAAATATGGCCATGTCCCGCCAGAAAAAGCTGGATAAGATGGAGGTCATTGAGCTGGCGAAGGAGAAGCCGAAGCCGGAGTTTAATTTTATGGAAGCCCGTGCTGCCGGCAAAATGATCTTTGAGGCGAAGGACCTGGTGATCGGCTACGACGAGCCGCTGACCCGCCCGTTTGACATCAGCATGGAACGCGGTGAGAAGGTCGTCTTAAAGGGCTCCAACGGAATCGGAAAGACTACCCTGTTAAAGAGTATCCTGGGCCTGATCCCGGCACTTTCCGGCAGCGTGGAGTTAGGTGATTATCTGTATCTTGGCTATTTTGAGCAGGAGATGGCACCGGGAAATACCACCACCTGCATTGAGGAAATCTGGAAGGAATTTCCGTCCTACACCCAGTATCAGGTACGTTCTGCCCTGGCAAAATGCGGCCTGACGACCAAACACATCGAGAGCCAGGTACGTGTCTTGTCCGGCGGTGAGCAGGCAAAGGTAAGATTATGTAAACTGATCAACCGCGAGACCAATGTTCTTCTTCTGGATGAGCCGACTAACCATCTGGATGTGGACGCCAAGGAGGAGCTGGCCCGTGCCCTGAAGGCATACAAAGGCAGCATCCTTCTGATCTGCCATGAGCCGGAATTTTACGAGGGCTTTGCCACTCGCGTGGTAGACTGCAGCGAATTCTGCCTGCGCGGTTAAGAGCCGGCTTATGTCGTCTGGTGTCAGCTTTTGTCGATGAACTTTTCTTGTACTGGTATCGTTACTGTGCTATGATGATGGCACAGTAACGATTTATCTGAGATTCTGTTTTTCTGTTATCTTAGTTTTATTTTCACATTTCATTTATTTTCACTTTTATATTTATGTTTCTATGTTCCTGTTGGGCTTTATGGCAATGTTTTGCCGCTTCAGCTTGAAACAGGGCAGTTTTATCATCAGGCTGTCTGTTACGTGCAGCTCAGGCGCAGTTCGCGCATTTTCACATAGGATCAGAATACAAAAAACAGGATCGCAAAAAGGGAGAGGGGGAATGCGATGCATTCAGAACGAGGACGCAAAGGTCTGCTTCTGATCGTCTGCGCATGGACGATTCTGACAGCGGGACCGGGACTGACGGTTTATGGAGCCGGGACCGGGACGGAGACTCAGATCCGGCACTGGAATATCGGGGATACTGTTATACGGAATATCGGGGGAACAGCATACCGTTTCCGCTGCATTGATCAGAATTATGCAGACCATATGGATTACCACAGAAAGGGAGCCTTATTTTTGTGTGATGAGGTAATACCGGCCAACACCGGTTCCCATTATCAGTTTGAGACGCCGGAGGACGCTTCTCATGGTTATGTGTATGCTTCGGGACCGATCGTACGCTTTGGAGAAACCGCGGATTATAAATATTCCGCGATACGTGCATGGCTTTCCGGCTCTGCAGAACAATTTTCAGATGCGGAAATGGTGAATATCGGCGTGGAACGAGCTTATCAGGGGCAGACGGGAAGAGAATTGTGGGAGCAGTTTTCCGGAGATGAGCTGACTGCCAGATATCTGGGCAGCCAGAAGCTGGTGGATCAGCTGTTCATTCTTTCAGTGGACGAGGCATATCGCTACCGGAACTGGCTGTGGCGGTTTGGCCCGGTCAGAAAGCGGAATCCGGAGACGCAGATCAGTGAATTCTGTAAAGGCTACTGGCTCCGCACACCATGCAAAAGCGCAGAGGGTACTCAGGTCTATATTGTGGATCTGGTGCAGGGCAATATCCGGCCGGAAAAGGTACGGACTGATGTGCAGACGGCAGAAAGCGGTGTGCGGAATGACATGCAGGAGGCAGGAAGAGATGTGCGGACAACAGCAGATCAGAAACCAGAAGCGGATGAGGAATTGCGTGTAACAGGAACAACAGGGGTGCGGCCGGCTTTTGTGCTGCCGCAGATGTAGGATAAGGGGGATGTATGAGAACCAGCAAAAAGAAATTTTACAGGAAACGTCAGACAGCGTCTGCGATGGCAGTATTGCTTACCGTGCTTTCACCGGGAGTTTTTCCGGCCGGGATTGCCATGGCGGAAAATGCCGGCGGATGGATTCCGGAAGGAAGAGCCGGTCATGCAAGAGTAACCGAGAGTAATGGGAGTGTAGATTCTTCCGAAATATTGGAGGAAGTGTGGGATGAGGAAGAGCCGGAAGAGAATCTGGCAACGGCCTCTGACGCGATCCTGTGGTCAGAGCCTGCAACGCCATCCGATGCGGTACAGTGGTCAGAGCCTGCAACGCCATCCAATCTTTTGCTGTTGGCGGCACAGATTCCGGTAACTGGAGATCTGTGGGAGGACTGGAACGGCAATGTGAATTTTCCGGGAGAAGGAACAAGAGAGTCTCCCTATCAGCTTGAGACGCTTTCTCATCTGATGGGGCTGGCCGAGTCCGTTGCGGCCGGGAATGATTATAAGGGCTGTTATTTCGAACTGACGCAAAGCCTGGATCTTGGAGGAATTGCCATCAACCGCGGGGACTGGAATCCGATCGGCTGGTATCGCAGCCGCGCGGAAATGAGCGGAGAGGTTCCAACGCCATTTCGCGGGTATTTTGACGGATGCGGAAATACCATAACCGGATTGAAAATTGCCGGAGAGCTTGACGGAAAAACAAATCTGGGTCTGTTTGGCGTGATCGATGGAGGCAGCGTAGAAAATCTGGAAATTCAGTGTGACCAGGTGCGGGGGATGGATCAAGTCGGAATTCTGGCAGGAGCTGTGAAGAACGGCGCTGTGATCCGGAATGTGAGAGTATCCGGTTATGTGTATTCCGGACATAATGCGGGAGGTATTGCGGCAATGCTCTGCGGAAGCGGAAAAGGTACTTTGGCGGGAACGCAGCTTCAGGAGTCGGATGGATCGGTCATTGTGGAGAATTGCCGGGCAGAGGGGATTTCCATGAATGGCGCAGAGAAGGATGGTGCTGTGGGAGGTATTGCAGGATGTGCAAAGAAGGCTTACCTGATCGATAATGCAGTGATCACCCAGAACGGGGTGTCGGACCGGATCCAGGGGAAAGGATATGTAGGCGGGATCGCAGGAGTCATGACTTTAAGCGGTATTTATAATTCCTACGTGAACGGTACGATCGGTGGAAACGGAAGCTGTGCCGTGGGAGGTATTGTCGGAAAATATGAGAGCGGGAATCTGATACTGGCCCGCATGGCAGGAGCTGTTTCCAGAACCAACAACGGCAGTGCATCCCGGGAGGGAACCTTTGTGGGAACTCGTGACAGCAGCGCACGGTTTACTTACGGAACAGAGCGTGACAGCCGAGTTTCTTATCTGTTTACCAATACGCTGGCGAAGGCAAAGCAGGTGTTTGGCAGTACCATTGACGGGGATAACCGGTTTGCGGAGGATGCGCACATCGGTTACTGGTCCGATCTGGAACGCAAGTATAAAACAGTGGCGGGACAGATTGAATATGACTGTGGGGACCGATTCTTCTATGAAGAACTGGAAGATGGCATCCGCTATATTGTTACTCAGAAGCTGGGGCGTGAATTTACCATGGAAGGCTATAAAAAGGATCTGCCGTTTACCATGGATCATTTTGCACCGGGCTTTATGGGGGAGCCGACCAGAGGCTATCTGGTCTATATTCCGCGAATTGATGCCAGAAATGCAAACGGTACCTACGATACCGATGTGGCAGTGCTGTCTGCGATCTCATCTACAGGCAGCTCATACTACCGGGATATTGATAAAGATCACCCGTCTGCGATCAGGGCAGGGGGTGTGGTGACAGTGGCTACCGCACCGAAGAATACGGCAGAGGACCGTTACCAGATGGTGGTGGATCTCAATGAGACAGGAGGCGTAAAACCGCCAACTTATCTGGATGAGGACGAACAGGAACGGCCGATGCAGTATGTGAGCGGAGGTGCTTATTCGTTTATCATGCCGGAGTGTGATACAGAGCTTCGCGCGGAATATGAAAAGGTGACGACAAGGCTGACGGCAGATCCGGCCGAAACGCGGATTTCGGTTGTGCAGACTCGCAGCGGAGACCGCAAAAGCCCACAGATCGTGACAGAGGTAAAAAATGCGGAAGGAATCCTGATCGCCCGCTATGTGGACGGAAAACAGGATCACAGCGTAGAAGTGCAGCCGGTCCTGATCCATTCGGAGCATAACGGAAACGGGCAGACGGCGGACCGGACAGTGCGCTGGCTGGTCGATGATACCGATCTTCTGGAAAATCGTTCTGAGGCCGGTTATACCATGAAAGACGGACTGGTCATGCCCAATATGAATTCTGCTTTTATTACGAACATTGTAAACCGTGAAGTGAAGGCACAGGCGCAAAACCAGTACCGGGAGCCAATCCGCGATACGGTGTATACACGATATGGAGTGGTTTCCGCGGTGACCAATCCGGAAACAACGGTGAATCACCAGGCACTTTACGCAAACTGCCGTGTGACTGTAGAGTTTCAGATTGTAGATCTGACAACCGTACGTGTGGAAACTCTGAGCTTAAATCAGGATGAGGTACAGTTCACAGTCACCAGACGGCTGACCGGAAGCTGTTATCAGCCGACAGAATCAATCACGGTTTCAGAGCCGGTGGTGCTGACAGCCGGTCTGGAGCCGGAGCATCCGTTTTATGAGCAGGTAAGCTGGAAGGATACGGAGAGCGGAAAGAACCTTCTTTTAGAACCGTCCGGGGCGAACCGGCAAAACTGCAGGCTTACCCCGGTGTGGGATCCGCAGGGACAGACCAATCCGGCCTGGATCCAGAATCTGATCAACCGGGACCGTACTCTGAAAAAGGAAAAACCGCTGGAAAAGGTAAGTGGAACTGGCATTCTGGAAGAACTTGTGACTGCGGTCAGTGAAGACCAGACACATGGTCATATTCAGGCCGTGTGCCGCGTGAAGATCGTATTTGTTACGGTAGATGAGACTGTGCCGAGAGTCAGCACAGGCGGGTCTGGGGGCGGAGGCGGCTCATCCAAAGGCTCCGGGGGCGGTGGAGGCGGTTCTTCCACAGGGATTACTTCCGGCGGGGTAACCAGAGCCGCCGGTCCGTCAATGCCGTCCTATGTTGTGACAGGAACCTGGATGCAGAATGCGGCCGGACAGTGGATGTTTGCGGACAAAGAGCGCACTTACGCGAAGGAATGGGCAGCAGTGCATAATCCGTATGCCAGCACAGCAGACGGGCAGAGTGCGTATGACTGGTTCCGGTTTGATGAAAATGGTTTCCTGGTAACAGGATGGTATCAGGATACCGACGGCAACCGCTATTACCTGAATCCGTCCCCGGACGGAACTCAGGGGCGCATGCTGACGGGATGGAACTGGATCGATGGACAGTGCCTGTATTTTGAGGAGGAATCGAATGGAACACGCGGCGCGCTTCGCTGCAATGCAGTTTTGCCGGATGGAAAGCAGACCAATGAACATGGCGCATGGATTGTGAATGGCATCGTGCAGAGACAGGAAACAGGAGTATGAAAAAAGAATGAATCAAAAGAGAAAAACCGTGAGACAGACTGCGGCGTGGATTCTGGCGGTCATTATGATCAGTGGAAAACTGCTTCCAGCCATAACGATGCTGCCGTGGAAGGCGGAAGCGGCCCAGAAAGGAGATACCATCACGGCCTACGGGGCTGGTTTCCATCATTACTGTATTGACGGAGCCGGAGCAAACCGGGCGTTGATCGATGGAGACGAGTATGAGTATATTCTTCCTTCGGAGACATTAAGCCGGGAGGAAACAGCGCTGATATTCTGGGGGATGCTGACGCTGCAGGCCAGTTTTGGTAATGTGCCGCAGATCAATGCAGTAATCCGGAATATCAATGCGGGAGCTGCCGCGCAAGGCGTTCCGGCGATTACCGGCTTTGTTACAGAAGCGGATCTGAAATTGCTGATTCATTCGTCGGCAGTACGCGGAAAATATCCCTGGCTGAAAGCAGTGCTTGCCCGGGAGGAGACGTATCTGCAGATGGCTGGGCTGCTTGGAAGCGGAAATGCTGCATTGGGAGGAGATGTGCCTGCTGTGCTACAGGGGCATACCAATACCGGCAGTCCGGCACTCCTGGCTCCTTCCCAGAGCGTGGAGCGGCCGGGGGAATATATCCTGTCATTTGATCCTTCCGGCGCGGACTCAGAATTTATTCGTAGTGTTCCGCTGAAATTTTCCGCTACCGGTGAAGAAGGGTCATTCAGTGAGCAGATTCCGGGCGGCTGGATTTGCCAGAAGACGGATACGGATATCCGTCTGACCAGCACCGGAGCTGGCGGACTTTTATATCTGATGTTTGATGTGCGGGGCACCAGGTATGGGACCGGGGGCGGAACCTTTGCTTCTCCGGAAGAGGTGTATGAGCAGTGCCTGCAGATTTGGAGGTGCAGCCGCTGCGCGGGGACTCACCGCCAGATGTACAATGGCGCGGCACCGCTGGCGGCTCATCAGAGGCTGGTCTTTGTGGAGGTACAGGCACCGCAGCTTTGCTATTATGCAGGCGTTGGAGGAAGTACGCCAGCCGGGGAAGATGGCAGCATGGCATTTGAAATTTACCGCCATGAAGAGGATTGGACTTCTTCCTATAACGTCCGCCTGAAAAAGCAGGACCATGAAACTGGCGCGCCTCTGGAGAGTGCTGTATTTTCCTTATATGAAAGATTTGATGACAAGGATGAGATTCATACGGACCGGGATGGAGCTGCTTATATTTATGCCGGTGGAGCACCTTATCAGAGTTATCACCGGGATAATCCGGTGCTATGGGATGATTTCCAGTTTGTATCAGCTATGGTGACGGATACGAATGGAGAAGCAGAGAAAACAATAGAACATGGATATCATTATGATAAGACGTTCTGTGACGGGCACCCGGCACCGGTTTTTGTTCCGGTACCGGAGGAGGAAGAGGATGAGGAAACCGGAGAGATTGAGAATCAGGCGGAAATTGATGCGGCAAAAGAAGAAAACCGCCGTCTGGCAGCACTTTGGCTGAACACTTGCGCTTCCTGTGAAACCTGGGCTTCGGGAGAGTTTTCCGGTGTTCATTTTCACTGGTACATGCCGGAAACAGATCCAGGGGAAATCAGGAGCATCGCATCTTCCGGCGGAGAAGAAGGAGAGACGCCTTCGGCGGGCACCACGGTTTCTGCTGAAGCAGACCGGGCGTTTCGCGATTCTGGATGTGGTGAGGATACACAGGAAACGTATGATCATTTTATTGCGCTGCAATACAGCTATGCTATAGCGGAGGATACGGCCAGGGAAGGTTACACCCTTCATGGAAACCACCGGGATGATCTGCCGGTAGAAGTCATTACGACAGACGCTTCCGAGAATGGGGCAAATGCGCATTTTGCCGGGCTGTACAGTCATGAGATCCGGATCAGCGACCAGTTTTTTGCAGAGCCGGCACAAACAGTACGGGAAGCAAGGAAGCAGGGCAGCAGCGGAAGGCTGGTTTCAGAAACTGAAGTGCCCAGTGTGCGAAAAGAGAGGCGTTCTATCTGGCAGAAAATCCGTTCCATTTTTTTTCCGGTGCAGACGGATGAGGAACTGCTGATAGATGATCGAAGCACAGAAGCCGGTCAGGAAGCTTTAACAGAGTGGGCCAGTATGTCGAATGCGCAGGCAACAATGTCGAATGCAGCCCTGGCGAAGCAGGACTATATGGCTGTGTCAGGTCAGCAAGAAGAACACCGGAAGCATACGGCGACAGAATCGGATGCGGAAGAGGAAGGCAGATCTCCGGTACCGTGGATTTTGAGACTGGATTTTTCACGTGGTGGGGAGAAAGATTCCGGAGAGAAGACAGCAAAATCGTTTCATGGAGATTTTAAATCAGACATGAGAAACAGGGACGTGGGCAGTGCGGATCTTTTCACGGATGCTTATCAAGGTGCCTTACATGCGCCAGGAAGCGGTCAGAAGATTACGGCTGGTCCGGCGGACCGCTATAGTCATTGCAGTGACCGGGACGGGGAAGATGACTGGTGGCGGATCTATGATCACAGGACAGAAGGAGAGATCCATATCAATAAACGGGATATGGATCTGAAATCAGGTGAGAATGACCGGTATGATTCCTATGGAGATGCGCAGGGCGATGCAGTTTTGGAGGGTGCGGTTTACGGTTTGTTTGCAGAGGAGAATCTGGTACACCCGGATGGAAAAACCGGTGTGGTATACCAGAAAAATGATTTGGTGGCAGTGACATCCACCGACAAAAACGGAGATGCTTCGTTTCTGGCCTGTACAGAGGCACCGGGAAGGTTCTATAACTATGAAACCGGACAGATCGAAAACAGACCGGGCGGATGGAACCAGATGGCGCCGTCCAATCTTTATGCGCGGAATCAGAGCTTTGATGATTATACAGAAGACGGGCAGTACATAAGAAGCTATCCGGATTACCGTTTGAAAAATGGAAACTGCTGGATCGGCAGACCGCTTTTTATGGGAAGCTACTATGTAAAAGAACTGAGCAGGTCGGAAGGGTATGAACTGTCTGTAGGAAACAGAAAGGCTCCGTTTACCAATGCAGGACAGGAACTGGAAGCATCGGCAGGAACAGAACGGGAAGGTTATGCGGTGATCACGAAAGGCCTTTATGCGGAGCAGCAGGTACAGTCTGGTGCCAGCGGCGCTTATGGAGATCCGGCATTTCAGGAACTGTTTTTTCAGGTTTCCAGTGAAAAAAGCGGCGGATTTGATCTGGTATTTTCCGAAATACCGGAGGAAAGCAGGCTGTACCGGCTGGATACTCAGGTGAGGACAGAACCGGCCCAGATTGGAACAGGGCGTTTTACCGAGTCTGTGGAGACAGATCTGTTTGGCAGGCCGGTTTACGCTGTGACCGAATTTCAAGGCCAGTATCCACGTTATGATGCGGATGGAACATTGCTCACCAGAGAACGTCCGGTCAGCCGGTCGGTGACGGACGCAGAGTGTGCGGCAGAAAAAGAACTGGACACTTCCCGCTGTGAAGCACTGATGAAGCGGCCCGAAGAGAATTTGAATGAAGATACGGTGCTGGAAATTTTAAGGAAGCCATTTCAGATGGAACAGCAGAACTTTGTCAAACAGAAACTGGAACTGATTCTGCGGGGCAATGGAAAGGGAACACCGAAACTGAGCGGCACTTCAGGTACCGGTACCCGTTATACAACACTGGAACATCCGGTTTATGACACTGGATATCAAAGTGGAAAGGAGGTAAGCTTTGGATCTCCGGTTGTGACGCTTCAGATTCCGCGTGTCCGGGAGAACGGAGAGGAAGTAACAGCAGGAGAATTGCTGGCATCCTTGCTGGATTATTATCAGAATCATGCGTATTACTCTTATGGAGGCCTGGATGGGATCCGGGAATTGGAAGATGCGTGGGAGGTTTCGGTTTATGCAGGCCGCATAGGAAATCCGGAATGTTTTTATGTATCGGAGAATGAGAAAAGGAGCGCAGCGTTTTATCTGAGAGTTCCATATGTGCCGGAGGAGACTTCTGAAACACCCAGATATTGCTATGCCGTATATACGGGGGAAGAAGAACCGGAAAGTTTTGGCATTTACACCGGTTTTCGGGCTGGAAATGAGGCGGGTGAAGGATTGGAACGAGTCTCTGCAGTACTGGTTCCGGATGCGCAGGCTGATTCGGATGGAAGTCTGGTGACCCGCTGTATTTCGGAAACTGTTTACTATGAACCGGGAGAAATTCCGCTGGATGCGAATGGAAAGCGTATTCCGAAAATCTGCTATATGGAAGAAACCGTACCCGGTGAGACACAGAAATTGTATGGAAACTGGACTGAAATTCCGATAAACGGCCAGGCCGGAATCTGGCATGTGGAAAGCAGTTATACGGACTTCTATGGATCTTTGCATAATGATGAGCAAGGACAGGAATATCGCTTTAAGCTGGTATTACCGGGGCCGGAACAGGTGGTTCTGACAGCAGAAGAGGCGGCTATGCTTTCCGGAAACTGGGTTGTGGGGGATGTTATGGGCTGTGCTTCGTATTATCAGGCCGTGAAACAGGCGTCAGTGCGTGCGTGCCTGGATTATAAAGATGGAGCCACAGGAGAAGAAAACAGCTTTATAAAACATACTGTTCTGGTATATCCGGGACAGGAGGCGGTATGGCAGGATGGTCCTGGAAAACCGGGAAGCGGAACTCAGGCGGTTCCGGTGGCAGTAGAAGAGCGGAGTATCCGACAGAGAATCCGGGTGAGCAAGACCATTGAGAAAACGTCATACCGGAATACCAGTTCTTATGCGGATGTACACGAAGACTGGTGGACCAGACAGTATAACGGAAAAACGGCAGTAGAAAACTTCCGCTTTAAGGTATACTTAAAATCCAATCTTCAAAATCTGTACCGGAATGAGCAGGGAAATGTAATCTGGCAAGACCGAAAGGGAACGGAACGCACTTTTGAAGAACAGAAAAAGGCTAATGATGCATTTCCGGAACGGGTAAACCAGATCTATACCAGGGTTTTGCACCGCACCGACCCATTGTACAAAAATGCGGAGGATGCGATAGTCTGCAATACACAGCTTTATGCTTATCAGGATGGCCGGATTCAGGAACAGCAGGAACCTGGTGACACGGCACTGCTGGAAATGACGGAAGCGCTTGTGGAAGATGGAAAGACGGTAAGAACCACAATGCGTCCAAATTATAAAAAATTTTTTGACGCCATAGATACGGCAAATCACGACAAGTGGGATGACGCGGCGCCGACCTACACCAGCTGGCGGCCAGTGGGCAATGCAGTTAACCGCAGCGAGGATACGATCTGGAATACCCGGGCTTCAGATCGGGTACGGCAATTTGCCATTACCTGGTATCTGGATGATGTGGCAGCAAAGTTCATACAGGCAGATGGAAACAGTATCTCTGGTGAGACTGCGTTTTCAGATGAGATTCTGGACCGTGCGATGCGGGAAGCCATTGAGAAAGCGCAGAATTATTTAAAACCGTTTTTTGCCTATGATCTGGACGCGCTGTATGCCATTGCCTGGGATGAAGCACCGGGCGGCGGAGCAGACGGGGATCCGGCTACATTATCGGTGGATGTACCGGATCCGTCTGATGAAGAGATTTCTGAATATTATGGGATCTCAGCAATGCTTCCATACGGAACGTATGTGGTGGTGGAGCAGCAGCCAAAGGATGCCGGGCTTCAGGACTTTAAAAACAGACATTATGAAACAGACCAGCCAAAGGAAATCGAACTTCCAGCAGTTTATGCGGATGAGGCGAGCGCGCAGGCGTCCCCTGGAATTCTGGATCCGTTTTATCGATACCAGGCTTCTTTTAAAGCGTCGGAACTGGAACGGCGCTACCAGATCCGTTTTCTGGAAGAGTCCCGCGTACTTCAGGCTCATGGCAGCCGCGGGGACTTTGAAATTTATCCATATGGTCTGGAGATTGACCGGTTCCGGAATGGCGAGCCGGAAACTCTGGCGGCGGGCGATTTCGCGTCCCTGACCCAGTCGGCGTACCGCCCATTCCAGAACTACTATAATGAGGCGGACGATCGTACGGCGGTAGCTGTTTCGTATTATCTGAGTGAAGGACAGGACGGTCGGAAAGCTGTTTCGGAGGTATATCGTTACAGTTCGGTTTCTGAGCAGGCCTGCACGGCTGACAATGTCAGCTATCCGGGAGGCGAGATGACAGAGGATAATATCCCGGGAGCCTGGTATCGGGACCGGGTGCCGGCCATGCAGGGTTCGCAGACAGCCTATGACGGCAGGTATGCACCGATGCTGGTTCCGCATTCTGTGGTCATGGATGCAGAGAATACTTCCGAAGCTTCAGGATGTGGCAATGTCCGTTTCCGCAACCGGCTTTACACCGCCAGACTGCGCCTGGAAAAACTGGATTCTGAGACTCATGAAAATATCCTGCATGATGGAGCGGTGTTTCGTATTTACGCAGCAAAGCGGGATGATGGATCAGATGGAGAAGGAAGAGTCCTTTTCTATGAAGAGGACACCCAGATCTGCGGTTCAAAAGAATTTCTGACAGCAATGGGAGCAGCAAATATCCGGCCTGTCTTGAGAGATGGCGGTATCTGGAACTGGCTGGCCGGATTTTGGAGCGCGGGAGCAGGACGGATGGACGAAACAGAATCTGTGGCAGCAGCTGTTAACGGAGCGGAAGCGTGTTATACAGGCGTGGTACCGGCCGGAACTCCAGTATGCGATGAGTCAGAGCAGATTCTTCTGGGGGACCGGTTTGGTCTGCAGACGGGAGTTATGAAAGCATTTGCGACCGTATGGGATGGACAGCCGGCAGATGCTTCGGAGCATCAGCTGCAGACAGTTGGATATCTGTATACTCCACAGCCGCTTTCAGCCGGAACCTATGTCCTGTGTGAGACAAAAGCACCGGCAGGTTATGCCCGGTCAAAACCAGTGGCGCTGGAGATTTATTCGGATCAGATTACCTATTATCAGAATGGAGAACGGGACAGCCGGGTGATTTCTGCAATTTATGAAGATGCAGCTGATGAACAGACCACCTATGGGACCAAGCCGCAGGATCTGATTGATACAGCGCGCGTTTATCTGGAAAATGAGCCAATCCGTCTGCAGGTAGAAAAGCGCGCCATGCAGACAGAAGCCGGGGAGACTTTTTTGGAACGGGATGCCGGTGAAAAAGATGCCTCTGAATATGCGTCCGGTGCGCTGATGACGCTGTTTGACGCAATGTCTATCACGCCGTCCGGTGACTCGCAGGATTTTGCATATGAGGGACTGGTGATTTGCCGGGATGATGCGGGCCATGTGGAACGCATGTATGTAAAGGAAGGATACGGAGGAACGAAAACAGAATTTCTCCCGGAGCAGGATGAAAACGGACGGCTTTATACGGTATCCTGGCCGGCCGGTGTTGACCGTTATGGCGAGATCATTCAGGCAGATGGAAATGTCTGGGATTCTGTCACGGTCATGCGCCCGGATACGGATATTTTGTACTATGATTTGAGTGATCTGAGCGTGAAAATTACACCTCAAACCGATGGAAAAGATGGACGATATCAGGCTTTTGCCTGGAAAGGAGCCTCAAAATTCCTGGAATTTGAGGGTGGGGACCTGACGAAGATTACATATGATGAAAAAGATAAAATACTGACTCTGGATAAGGGAACCCATGTGTATCATTTAGGACGCGACGGAGCACGAGATGCACTGGTAGATCCGTATACCGGCATGGCGTATGTGGTGCGGGATTTTGACGGAAGCAACGGAAGCTGGGACCAGATCTGCGGCCGGGATGGAACCGGAGCCGGAAAGAAACAGGTGATGGTATGGCCGGTGAACATCCGCCGGGATGAGTATGGAAATGTGATTGCCAGAGATAAGATTACGACCTCTCGCATGGCAATAGTGGGCAGCGGAGAAACTGCGTATCTTACCGGCAGCTGGAAGTCAGATTCCGGAGAGGAAAGTCATCGGAAATCTTCTCTATCCAGAAATATGTACGGACAGAATCTGAATGATGAGATCCTTCTGGATGCTAATAATGGAAGTTTTGAAAAAACGATGAATCCGGTCTATGACCGGCATGGCCTGACAGACTATTATCAGAAAAGTGAAGAGCGCTATGATAAGGCAACAGAACTGTATGACCGCAATGGAGAGTTTGTGCGTTCCCAGCTTTCGGATAATCTGGAAGCGGACAATCATGATGCGTATGCAGTGCAGGAACACAGTATGCTGATTGATGAGGAGCAAACACTTTTTCATCGGAAGGGCGAGGCATATGTGGTGGAAAATACCTGGATTTCATCGGAACAGTATCCCAATGATCCGTTTACATCCGTAAAGACAGGAGGACAGGGGGATATTCTGGAACGGGTACCAGCCGGCTGCTATATCATGGAAGAACTGAGGGCACCGGAGGGCTTTGTCAAGGCACTTCCTATGGGAATTTCTGTGGAGGAAACAGCTGAGACGCAAACAATAACGATGATAGATGAACCCGTCAGAACTGAATTTACCAAGATAAGTGGGGGAAACTCAGCGTTTGATTGTGGATATGTTGAGAATGCGTTGCTTGGATTGTGGAAAGCGGAAGCCGAAAACGGAGAGGGGATGGAAACATCCGATCCGGTGATGGTCTGGACAACGGATGGAACACCGCATTGTATCACACATCTTCCCGTCGGAACATACATCTGGAAAGAAATTCAGGTTCCATCCGGTTTTGTTTCTCATGATCCGGTTTTGGTATCGGTGAAGGAGTGTTCAGAAATTCAGCAATACGAGATGAAGGAGGATTACACAAAAATAGAGGTAGAGAAATACTGCCTGGAAAATGGGAAAGACCGTGCAGACGGAGAAATGGCAGTAGGCGGTGCCGGATTTACTTTGTACCCGGCAAAGCTGGATGATACAGGCAGTGTTTGCTATGAGGAAGGGCGGCCGCTGTACGAGGAATCTTTGACGGTGGCGCATTGGATAACGGATGATGGTACTACCTGCCAGGCCTTCCCAGACGCTTTTGAAACCATGTATCTGGAACATGGGGCAAAACCGGGAAGCAGTGTGATGTGGGATGCCGGGGATGTTTTGTATCGGGCAGAATTTATGGCAGAATATCAGAAAGAGCAGATTCATCCAGCGGATCCAAAGCAGACGGTGCTTGTATACCGGATGGAAACAGGAGCTGTGATCCGGATTGGAGTCACAAAGGAAACTGATTTGCAGGCGGATCATCCGTATCGGTTTGAGTATCAGTTCAACTGGCAGGAGCTTTCGAATGTAAATGCCTATGCCTGCAGTTATCTGACAGTGGAAAACAGGCAGAGGCTGGATTATCTGCCCGCAGGCAGCAGCTATGTGCTCGTGGAAACAGAGGTACCGGCCGGTTTTGTGCGGGCACAGGATATGCTGATCACAGTAACGGATACGGGAGAAATTCAGTTGTATCGGGTGGAAAATGAAGAAGGCAGTCTGCTCATCTCAAAGGTGTATGAAAATGGGACAAAAGAACTGGCGGGAGCCAGACTGGCGCTGTATCGCGCAGATGAAACAGGCGGATTGACCAGGAACAGCCGTTATCTGTTTGATTCCTGGGTGAGTGGCAGCGACGGACGGTACACAGAGCTGGATGCTATCAACCGCAGGATCCCGCAGGGATATGCAGAAGGGGACTTAAAGCCTCACCGGATCCGGCATCTGCCGGATGGAATTTACTGGCTGGCAGAACAGCAGAGCCCGGCATATTACACCACCTTCGAGCCGGTGCAGATCCTGTATGAATGGCAGCCGGAAATCCGTGTCGTGCGGGTGAATGACAGGCCGGTGACCGGAACACTGAAACTGGAAAAAACAGATTCATCCGGTCGTCCTTTGGAAGGAGCGGTTTTTGAGCTGGAAGCCTATACACAGGCAGCAGGAATCCGGGAAGATACGGCAGAACCGGTTTTTCGGATGTGTTTCAGCGCGCCGGCTGAGCAGACAGGCCTGCCTGTTGGTGAGATTATGCAAAACGGCAGAATCCAGCCGTATTGGTATGAATTGCGGGAAACAGAGCCGCCTGCAGGCTATGCTTTAAACCCGGAAGTAAAGCGCTGGCAGTTTGAACCGGATATGGGAGCGGGGGCGTATGCGTGGGGGGAACAGGCAAAACATCAGGTTACGGTTGTGGACCGGAAAGAACCGGACACCCTCAAACCGGAACCAGAAAAGCCGGAGACGCCCAATCCAGATAAACCGAGACCAGAAGAACCGGATAAGCCGGAAGAAAAGCCAGGAAAGCCGGGCGGACCGGAGCATGAGAGTCCCCGGACACCGGAGCTTCAGCCGGTGCTGCGGATCGGCAGGATTCTTGCCTGGTACAGGCCATCTTCGCCGGACGGGGCGGCGTGGCTGTATCTGGGGCCGGACGGCCTGTGGAGGATCCGACTGCCGGCTATGGGAGATGAGCGGAAAACGTTAGTCTGGTGTTCGCTTTTTGTGATGTCGACGGCGTTTTTGGGTGCTTTATGCGGCAGGAAAAAGACGACAGAAGGCAAGAATACAGAAAACAGAACGAAATAAAAAACAAGATAAAAAACAAAATCAAAGGGCGAAAAGGTTTGGCAGTCCTTTTCGCCCTTTGATTTTGGGAATGGTAGGTATACAAAATAAAAGAAAATGTTTTAGGGGGGCCGGGCAGTTTCGGGCTGCCCGGTATGAGTATGAAAAAGCTTTGTAATTTCAAGTATGCACTTGAAACAAAGGTTCCATTACCCTTTCGGATAATGTACTTAGAGTATAAAAAAGAATTGTGACTAAACTGTGTCGCCATCATAAAAAAAATATAAACATAATAAAAAATAAAAAAACCCTTTCAAAAACCTTCTCGATTGTATATAATAAGAGAGATTAGAACGAAAAATGCGCTCTTTGCGCATATTCATAGATAGAAATCAATGGGAAACAGAGCGGCTGTGAGGAAACAGAACAGCTGCGAAACGAGAAATCTCAGGAGGAAATTTATGTTAGTATCCAACGATATCGGAATCGATTTAGGTACGGCGAGCATTTTGGTATACATCAAAGGCAAGGGCGTTGTGCTGAAGGAGCCTTCCGTAGTAGCAATCGACCGTGATTCCAACAAGATCATGGCAATCGGTGAGGAAGCACGTCTGATGATCGGAAGAACACCGGGCAACATCATTGCGGTCAGACCACTGCGCCAGGGCGTTATTTCTGATTACACGGTTACTGAAAAGATGTTAAAGTATTTCATCAATAAGGCAGTAGGCAAAAGAACCCTTCGCAAGCCGCGTATCGCAGTCTGCATTCCGAGCGGTGCGACTGAGGTCGAGAAGAAGGCCGTTGAGGACGCTACCTATCAGGCAGGTGCCCGCGAGGTTTCCATCATTGAGGAGCCGGTAGCAGCTGCCATCGGTGCCGGAATTGATATTTCCAAGGCCTGCGGAAACATGATCGTTGATATCGGTGGTGGTACTGCAGATATCGCAGTCATCTCTCTTGGCGGAACCGTAGTAAGCACTTCCATCAAGATTGCAGGTGATGACTTTGATGAGGCTCTGGTCCGTTACATGAGAAAGAAGCACAACCTGCTGATCGGTGAGAGAACCGCAGAGGAGATCAAGATTAACATCGGTTCTGCATACCGCAGACCGGAAGTACTGACCATGGAAGTGCGTGGCCGTAATCTGGTGACCGGACTTCCGAAGACCATTGTGGTCACTTCTGAGGAAACCCTGGAAGCGCTGCGTGAGCCGGCTATGCAGATCGTGGACGCTGTTCACAATGTACTGGAGAGAACACCTCCGGAACTGGCAGCAGACATCTTCGACCGCGGCATCGTGATGACCGGCGGCGGTTCTCTGTTAAATGGTCTTGACCAGTTGATCGAAGAAAAGACCGGTATCACCACCATGGTAGCGGAGGATCCGCTGACCGCAGTGGCAATCGGAACCGGTAAGTTTATCGAGTTCCAGCACGGAGACAAAAAAGAGCAGGAATTCAATTAAGACAAACGATTTTTACGGATATAACGAATGACGAGCAAACAGAAGGGGTCTCGTGTCCATCGCGGACGCGGGACCTTTCTATTCGCAGGAGATACAAGAACATGGCGACAGTAAGCGGATATGTAGAGAAAATCAAATATCGCAACGAGGAAAACGGCTACTCGATCTTAAGTGTCAATTCGGATGGACTGGACTATGTACTGGTGGGAACCTTTCCGTATATCAGTGAGGGGGATTTTATTGAGGCATCCGGACGTGATGTGGAGCATCCCATTTACGGAGACCAGATCCAGGTGGAATCGTATGAGCTGAAAGCTCCGGAAGATACGGCATCCATGGAGCGCTATCTGGGATCCGGCGCGATCCGCGGGGTGGGTACAGCACTGGCTGCCCGCATTGTGCGGCGGTTCAAGGCAGATACCTTCCGCATCATTGAGGAAGAACCGGAGCGTCTGGCAGAGGTAAAGGGAATCAGCGAAAAAATGGCCCAGGCTATTTCGGAGCAGATGGAGTCCAAGAAGGAGATGCGCCAGGCCATGATGTTTTTGCAGGAATACGGCATCTCCATGAGTCTGGCCCTCAAAATCTACAACGAATACGGTTCCCGGATGTACAGCATTATCAAGGAAAATCCCTACCGCCTGGCGGATGACATCCAGGGTGTCGGATTTAAAATGGCAGATGAGATCGCTCAGAAAGTGGGAATATTCACGGATTCGGATTTCCGGATTCGCAGCGGCATTTATTATACGCTGCTGCAGTCCGTGGCAAACGGACATACCTACCTGCCGCAGGAGGAGCTGCTGGCATCCGCGTCTGAGCTTTTGCATGTAGATCCGGCAGTGATGGAGAAACATCTGACAGACCTTCAGATGGAGAAGAAGATCGTGGTAAAGGTGAATGAGGAGAAGCTGTTGAAGCCGGAAGAGGATGACAGTACCCCTGCCTCCCGCCATGTTTACGCTTCCCAGTATTATTATACAGAGCTTAACACGGCCCGTATGCTCCATGATCTGAACCTGCGGGGGGCTGAGCCGGAAACGGAGATCCGCAAAAAGCTGGAGAAGATCTGTGAAGAAGAACGCATTGAGCCGGATGAGCTGCAGATCCGCGCGGTCGTCGAGGCGGTCAACAGCGGCCTGCTCATTATCACCGGAGGACCCGGTACCGGTAAGACAACTACCATCAACACCATCATCCGTTACTTTGAACAGGAAGAGATGGAGATTCTTCTGGCGGCGCCGACCGGCCGTGCAGCGAAGCGCATGACGGAGGCAACCGGCTATGAGGCGCGGACGATCCACCGTCTGCTAGAGCTGACGGGAGTCCCCTCTGATGATAAAGACACATCAGGCATGCATTTTGAGCGCAATGAGGAGAATCCGCTGGATGCAGATGCTATCATCATTGATGAGATGTCCATGGTGGATATTTATCTGATGCATGCACTTCTTCGGGCAGTGAACCCCGGAACCCGCCTGATCCTGGTGGGGGATACCAACCAGCTTCCGAGTGTTGGCCCTGGCAATGTGCTGCGTGACCTGATCGCATCCGGGGCCTTTGATGTAGTGCAGCTGACCCGGATCTTCCGTCAGGCAGCCGAGAGTGACATTATCGTCAATGCCCACAGGATCAACGATGGTGAACGGATTCCGCTTGGCAAGCGCAGCAAAGACTTTTTGTTTATCCGCAGAGAACAGCCGGATGCCATTATCAGCGCCATGCTGACGCTGGTGCGGGAAAAGCTTCCGAACTACGTTCACGCGGATATGTTCGACATCCAGATCATGACCCCGATGCGAAAGGGAGCCCTGGGCGTGGAACGGCTGAATACGATCCTGCAGAGCTTCTTAAACCCGAAGGATCCGTCTAAACCGGAAAAAGAGGTGGGCGGAACCATCTACCGCGTCGGAGATAAGGTCATGCAGATCAAAAATAATTATCAGATTGAGTGGGAGACCCGCAATCGCTATGGAATCCCGGTGGATTCCGGTGCCGGAGTTTTCAACGGAGATATCGGCATCATCCGTGAGATCAATACCTTTGCGGAAGAGCTGACCGTAGAATTTGACGAGGGCAAAATGGTGGATTACAGCTTTAAGCAGCTGGAGGAGCTAGAGCTGGCCTATGCCATTACCATTCATAAATCCCAGGGAAGCGAGTATCCGGCGGTGGTGATTCCGGTCTATTCCGGCCCCCGCATGCTGATGACAAGAAACTTGATTTACACGGCGGTCACCCGCGCCCGCGCCTGTGTGTGTCTGGTCGGCATCCCGGAGATGCTTCAGGCCATGGTAGACAATGAGGTCGAGCAGCGCCGCTACACCGGACTGAAGATCCGAATCCAGGAGGTTATGAAATCAGAATTATAAATTTGCTGTTTCCACGCCGCTGTCCGGTCTGCGGGCAGATCGTACTGCCGGAGGGCGCACTGATCTGTCCGGGCTGTATGGCAAAGCTTCATTTTATCCGGCAGCCATCCTGCAAAAAATGCGGGACAGAGCTCATTGCTGACCGCGCGGAATACTGCCCGGACTGCCTGCGAAAACAGCGCAGCTTTGAGTACGGAATCGCGCTGATCCGCTACGATGCTGTGGCTCAGAAGTCCATGGCAGCAGTCAAGTACAAAAACCGGCGGGAATATCTGGATTTTTATGCGGAAGCCATCGCGCGGCGGTACGGCTATTTCTTTGAACGCCATAAAGAAGCGGTGCTGGTGTCGGTGCCTGTCCACCCGGCAAGACTGCGCTCCCGCGGTTTTAACCAGGCAGGAGAGCTGGCGGTGCGTCTCGGACGTCTGACAGGACTTTCCGTGAATGAAGCGCTGCTGGTCCGTACCCGGAAGACAGCGCCGCAAAAGGATCTTGGTCCGGATGAGCGCCTGCGGAATCTGCGCCACGCATTTGCGGTGACAGCGGAAGCTCCGCCAACAGTCATCCTTACAGATGATATCTATACCACCGGCAGCACCATTGAGGCCTGCACCAGAGTCTTAAAGGCAGCCGGAGCGTGTCAGGTTTATTTTGTTTCAATCTGCATCGGTGGCTCCTGAACGGGTGAAATCCGCGGATTTCCAACAAAAAATAAAGAAAAAGATTGACGCATGGACATCGTTATGCTATAGTGGTATGGCGAATGGAAGAGCTTAGGTCTTTTTTTTATGCTCAAAATTAGCCTTCTGGCTGATCCGACAGAAAAAAAGGCTGAAAAACAACGAAAAAATCAAGTGGAGGTGGAAGTCGTGCGCACAAAGATTACACTGGCATGTACAGAATGTAAACAGCGGAACTACAACATGACGAAGGATAAAAAGACACATCCGGATCGCATGGAGACCAAAAAATATTGTAGATTCTGCAAAACTCATACTTTACACAAAGAAACCAAGTAAGGAGTGTGAACTATGGGAGAAACTACAGGCACTGAGAAGGCTCCGAAGAAGAGCTTTTTCAAGGGTTTAAAAGCTGAGTTCAACAAAATCGTATGGCCTGACCAGGAAACCGTTGGCAAGCAGACTGTTGCTGTAGTAGCGGTTACCGCTGCGCTGGGAATTATCATCGCAATCCTGGATTTCATTATCAAATGGGGCCTCAGCTTCATTATTTAATTAAGGCGAGGGTGATAAGATGTCAGAAGCAAAGTGGTATGTAGTTCATACCTATTCAGGCTACGAGAACAAAGTTAAAGTTGACATTGAGAAAACCATTGAGAACCGTAACCTTCAGGATCAGATCCTCGAAGTTTCCGTTCCGATGCTCGAAGTCGCAGAACTCAAGAACGGCGTGGAGAAGCTTGCGGACAAAAAAATGTTCCCGGGCTATGTACTCATCCATATGATCATGAACGATGATACCTGGTATGTAGTACGCAACACCCGCGGCGTAACCGGCTTTGTCGGACCGGGCTCCAAGCCTGTTCCGTTAAGCGATGAGGAGATGGAGAGCCTCGGATTCGGAAAGACAGAAGTCGCTCTGGACTATGCAGTTGGCGATACCATTGTGGTAACTGCCGGTGCATGGAAGGACACGATCGGTGCCGTTAAGTCTATCAATGAAAGTAAGCACACTCTTACGATCAATGTCGAGATGTTCGGCCGTGAAACACCGGTTGAACTCAATTTCACAGAAGTGAAGCACATGTAACAACGAAAAAGGACCGGTGATGCCGGTTCGTGGGAGGGACACCCCCGACAATACCACATTATTAGGAGGTCATTATCATGGCAAAGAAAGTAACTGGTTACATCAAATTACAGATTCCGGCAGGCAAGGCTACCCCGGCTCCGCCGGTTGGTCCGGCACTGGGTCAGCACGGTGTTAATATTGTACAGTTCACCAAGGAGTTCAACGCAAGAACCGCAGATCAGGGCGATCTGATCATCCCGGTTGTTATTACCGTATATGCAGACAGAAGCTTCAGCTTCGTTACCAAGACTCCGCCGGCAGCTGTTCTGTTAAAGAAAGCCTGCAAGATCAAATCCGGTTCCGCAACCCCGAACAAGACCAAAGTTGCTACCATCTCTAAGGCAGATCTTCAGAAGATCGCTGAGACCAAGATGCCTGACTTAAACGCAGCAAGTCTGGAAGCAGCTATGAGCATGATTGCAGGTACTGCAAGAAGCATGGGTATCACTGTTGAGGAGTAATTCTTCATACAGGACTGAGATGAAACTTTAAATACGTGGGAGGGACATCCCCGACAATACCACTAGGAGGTTATTTTATTATGAAACATGGAAAGAGATATGTAGAAGCGGCTAAAGCAGTAGACCGCGCTACTCTTTATGATGCAGCAGACGCTATCGCACTTGTTAAGAAGACTGCTGTAGCTAAATTTGATGAAACCATTGAGGCTCATATCAGAACCGGTTGTGACGGACGTCACGCTGACCAGCAGATCCGTGGTGCAGTTGTTCTGCCGCACGGTACTGGTAAAGTTACCAGAATCCTTGTTTTCGCTAAGGGTGCAAAGGCTGACGAGGCTCAGGCTGCAGGCGCAGATTTCGTAGGCGCTGAGGAGCTGATCCCGAAGATCCAGAACGAGGGATGGTTAGATTTTGATGTAGTTGTAGCTACCCCGGATATGATGGGCGTTGTTGGTCGTCTGGGCCGTGTACTTGGACCGAAGGGCTTAATGCCAAACCCGAAGGCTGGTACCGTAACCATGGATGTAACCAAAGCTATCAACGATATCAAAGCTGGTAAGATCGAGTACAGACTTGATAAAACCAACATTATCCACGTGCCAGTGGGTAAAGCTTCTTTCACTGAGGAGCAGTTAGCGGACAACTTCCAGACGCTTATGGATGCAATCAACAAAGCAAAACCGGCTACCTTAAAGGGTGCTTACATTAAGAGCGCAACCCTGACCTCTACCATGGGCCCGGGCGTTAAGCTGAACGTAGTTAAGCTGATGGCTTAATCAGATTTTGCAAAAAACTGATTGACAATCCAAATATAGTATGTTATCATACACAAGTATTGACTGCCGAAGACAGTAGGTGCCGTAAGGCGTAAGGTTACAGCCGCCTACCGAGGAACGTACAATTTTGTATTAAACGACGAATTTGTAGAGCCCCTCTGTCTTGCACAGTGGGGCTTTTCCTTGCAGTCTCCAGTTATATAATAAAACAGGAGGAAGACATTCATGGCTAAAGTTGAGTTAAAACAGCCTATCGTAGCTGAGATCTCCGAGCTGTTAAACGGCGCTGCATCCGCAGTAGTAGTAGACTATCGTGGTCTTACTGTTGCTCAGGATACCGAGCTTCGTAAGCAGTTAAGAGAAGCTGGTGTTGCTTACAAAGTATATAAGAACACCATGATCAAGCGTGCAGCTGAGGGTACCGATTTTGCAGCTCTGGATCCGGATTTAGAAGGACCGACCGCAATCGCAGTATCTAAGGACGACGCTACAGCTCCGGCAAGAATCCTGGCTGAGTTTGCTAAGAAAGCAGACAAGCTTGAGATCAAAGCTGGTGTTGTTGAAGGTACTTACTATGATCAGAAGGGTATGCAGGTTATTGCAACTATCCCGTCCAGAGAAGTACTTCTCGGAAAGTTACTGGGAAGCATCCAGTCTCCGATCACCAACTTCGCTCGTGTGCTTAACCAGATCGCTGAGCAGCAGGGCGCAGAGGCTTAATTTACTGACCGGTCCGCGGCGTGCCGCATAACCATCAGTATGAAGCAATTCGATACCGCATCGAACTATCATTGATTCAGAAATATCATTATTTAATGGAGGAAATTAAAATGGCAAAGTTAACCACTGCAGAGTTTATCGAAGCTATCAAAGAGTTATCCGTATTAGAGCTGAACGAGCTGGTAAAGGCTTGTGAGGAAGAGTTTGGCGTATCCGCAGCAGCAGGCGTTGTAGTTGCAGCAGCAGCTGGCGCAGGCGAGGCAGCTGAGGAGAAGACCGAGTTCGACGTAGAGCTGACCGAGGTTGGTCCGAACAAGGTTAAAGTTATCAAGGTTGTACGTGAAGCTACCGGTCTTGGTCTGAAAGAGGCTAAGGACGTAGTTGACGGTGCTCCGAAGGTCCTGAAAGAGGGCGCTTCTAAGGAAGAGGCTGAGGACATCAAGGCTAAACTTGAGGCTGAGGGCGCAAAAGTTACCCTGAAGTAATTAAAACTCAACAAAGAGCTGTGAACCCCGGGAATCCGCAAGGATCTCCGGGGTTTTTCTGTATATGAAACAATTCGAAATAAAAAAATGCGCAAAAAAATACCCGAAAGCCCATAGGACTTTCGGGTATTGTGCTTTCAGGCGGTAGATTAAGCTACAACGTGAACGTTAACAGCCTGCAGACCACGGTTGCCCTCTGCGGTATCGAAGGTAACTTTCTGGCCATCCTCTAAGGTCTTGTAGCCATCAGCTACGATACCGGAGAAATGTACGAAAACTTCCTCACCAGTCTCGTCGTTGGTGATGAAGCCATAACCCTTAGTAGCGTTGAACCATTTAACTGTACCGTTATTCATTGTGGTACCTCCTATAAAAAATAAAATTTGTGTATTTTCGTATGAAACAAAAATCACATATTTTTGTAAATCTGGAATGTACTTCTTGACTTACAAAAATATGTGAATCAAAAGCTCATATCAAAATACACTGTGAGTTTACCACCCAACCCCTGTTCTGTCAAGCAATTTCGGCATTTCTTTAGATACTGAAGCGGTAGGTGATAGAAGGCGGTTTCGGCAGTGCTTTACGGCCTGCGGAGGTGAAAACAGGCGGATTTCAGTGTATGGACGGTAATGGTGTGATGGGTGCGTGGCCGGGGAAAGTGACCGGCCACGCACACTATGCCAAAACAAATAAGGGAAAAGTTGTCAAAGGGAAAAGACTGACTCTTCGCTGTCTGCGAGCCAGGCTTTCATGGCTCCGGTAAGCCATTTATTCCGGTGGCAGAGAACCTGGAGCCAGAAGGGGCTTGCGGAAGGCTCGTAATCCAGCCGGACCAGCTTTTGAGCGGCCGGATGGATCCGGACAATAAGATCCGGGACCAGAATGACGGGGGCTGATCCGGAAGCTCTGCTGCTGTCAGCAGCGATGGAAAGTGCCAGGGCAGTATCAGAAATCCGGATCTGCCCGGAACCGGGGGCATGCAGTTTATGGTCAAGACCGGCTTCAAAATGACCGGTGCAGATGAGCGGATAATGAGAAAGTTCTTCTCCGGATAAGTCGGTTTGTCCGGCTAGCGGATGCCCCTTTGCGGCAAAAGCATGAAGGGGAGCCGGCAGATCTTTCGCTGCGTGGATCAGGTCTGTATCGGTGCGGAGCAGATCCAGCGTCAGGGCAAGATCGATATCATTGTGGCGCAGCCGGAACAGAAGCTCCTCCGGCTCTGCAATGACCTGCACGTTTACATCAACCTGAGGATAGTCCTGCAGGTAGTGGGCAATGCGGCTGCTCAGTCTTTCGCAGGAAAGCTGGCCGGATATGCCCAGACGGAGCGAACCGGTGATGGCAGATGTGTCCTGCTTTCCGACCTTCAGGGCATCTTCGGACATGCGGACAATGGCTGCCGCATAGGACAGAAATTCCTGCCCGGTCTGGGTGATGCGGATCTGTTTGCCTACGCGCTCGTAAAGCTGTGCTCCAAGCTCCTGCTCCAGCTGCTGCATCTGCATAGTAACGGTGGACTGGGCATATCCCAGAAGCTTTGCGGCTTTGGAAAGACTCTGGGTCTCAGCTACTTTGGTAAATGTGATCAGGTTTCTAATTTCCATGAAGTACTTTCTTTATATCGAAATTGATGAAGTATAATAAAAATACTTCAAAATAATTGACATTGATATTGTAGCGCACATGAGGGAAAAACGCAAGCATATCTGGATAGATTTTCTGAATATAAATAATGGGAGATAACAGGATCTCGAGGGAGGAAAGTACCATGGTCGTGGGCAAATGGAAATTTTCTGCAATGTGTCTTCTGCTGTTTCTGGCGCTTCTTGCGGATGGCGCTCTTGCAGGTGCGGCGTTTGCCGTTGCAAATCGGCAGCCATCTGTGATGCAACCCTCTGCCGTTGCAAAACGGCAGCCATCAGCGATGCAATCCTCTGCCGTTGCAAACCAGCAGCCATCAGCGATGCAATCCTCTGCTGTCCGACCGCTCCAGGTTGCCCTCACCTTTGATGACGGCCCCCACCAGACCTGTACGCCGGCACTTTTAAACGGCCTGAAGCAGCGTGAGGTAAAAGCAACCTTCTTTCTCATGGGAGAAAATATTGCGGGGAAAGAGCCGCTGGTACAGCGTATGCAGGCAGAGGGCCATCTGATCGGAAATCATGGCTACCGCCATATCCAGATGACAAAAGAGGAGGCGGAACAGGCCTGCGCGGACATCGAACAGACGGAAAAACTCATCCAGTCCATCACCGGGAAACGGCCGGAGTATCTGCGCCCTCCATACGGCGACTGGAATGAGCAGCTGGAATGCCGGGTAAACCTGACCACGGTGCTGTGGAACGTGGATTCGCTGGACTGGAAATTTCAGAACACGGACCGGATCGTGCGCCGGGTGGAGAAAGATGTGAAAGATGGAGATATCATCCTGATGCACGATATTTTTCCGACCTCTGTGGAGGCGGCGCTTAGGATCGTGGATGATCTGCAGAAACGGGGATATGAATTCGTGACGGTCGAGGAGCTTTTAGTGGACTAAAGCGGATACAGCTCTTTGCGAAACCCGGTTGACTCTGAAATCCCTGCGGATTATACTGGGAGCATACAGGCAGGAGGAGAACGATACATGGATTTGTTTGATTATATGAGAGCGAGTACCCAGGAGCAGGAGTCTCCCCTGGCGTCCCGCATGCGCCCTACCACGTTGGACGAAGTGGTGGGGCAGAAGCACATTATCGGAAAGGACAAGCTGCTTTACCGGGCAATCAGGGCAGACCAGCTTGGTTCCATCATTTTTTACGGCCCGCCGGGGACCGGAAAGACAACGCTGGCCAAGGTGATCGCAAACACCACCAGCGCGAGCTTCCGCCAGATCAACGCTACGGTTGCCGGAAAAAAAGATATGGAGGATGTAGTAAAAGAGGCGAAGGATGCTCTCGGCATGTACGGCAAAAAGACGATTTTATTTGTAGACGAGATCCACCGCTTTAATAAGAGCCAGCAGGATTACCTGCTTCCGTATGTGGAGGACGGAACCCTGATTCTCATTGGGGCAACTACGGAAAATCCCTACTTCGAAGTGAACGGGGCGCTTCTTTCCCGCTCCCGCATTTTTGAGCTGAAGGCCCTGGAAAAGGATGACGTGAAGGAGCTGGTCCTGCGGGCAGTGCGGGATGAGAAAAAAGGAATGGGCAGCTATCATGCTGTGATCGATGATGAGGCGGCAGATTTTCTTGCGGATGTATCCGGCGGAGATGCCCGTGCGGCTTTGAATGCCGTAGAGCTGGGCGTTCTCACAACGGAGAGGGATCCGGCTGACGGCCTGATCCACATTACACTGGATGTGGCGCAGGAGTGTATCCAGAAGCGGGCGGTCCGCTACGACAAGGACGGAGACAACCATTACGACACGATCTCCGCCTTTATCAAGAGCATGCGCGGTTCGGACCCCGATGCGGCAGTTTATTATCTGGCCCGGATGCTTTACGCGGGAGAAGATATTAAGTTTATTGCCCGCCGGATCATGATCTGTGCGGCGGAAGATGTGGGCAATGCAGACCCGCAGGCCCTTACGGTGGCAGTCAGTGCGGCCCAGGCTGTGGAGCGCATCGGCATGCCGGAGGCCCAGATCATTTTGTCTCAGGCAGTACTTTATGTGGCAACGGCTCCAAAATCCAATTCCGCATGCAATGCGGTATTTGAGGCGATGGATGCAGTAAAAAACCAGCGTTCCATGCCGGTTCCGGTACATCTGCAGGATTCTCATTACGGCGGTTCCGCAAAACTGGGACATGGAATCGGTTATCGGTATGCTCACGATTATCCGAATCATTATGTAAAGCAGCAGTATCTTCCGGATGGAATGGAGGGCCGGTGCTTCTATCATCCTTCGGAAAATGGATATGAGTCGAAAATTGCAAAACACATGCGTTTCTTGCGGGAGTCTGTTCAGGAATAAGAAAAATCCGGATAAAATAACCTTTTCTTTTTCGGAAAAATTCATTATAATGTGGTTATGCGCGGAGGCAGTGTCTGGCTGCTTCCGCATTTCATGAATCCATTATTCATATTGAGTCCCTCGGGATATCTATCCATTGATATAAACCCCATTTATCAGAATATAAGTTCAGATTGGAGAAAATATGCGAGAAAAATTACAGACCTTACCCGTATCCGTACTAAAGGAAATGGCGAAAGAGCAGGGCATCAAGGGAGCCACCGCGTTGCGGAAAGCGGAGCTGATCGAGGAGCTTTGCCGTGCGGCAGGAGAAAACGAGGAAAGCCGTACCCCAAACAGCCGACCGGCTGCAGTCAGAAGAACGAATTTTAATCAGGCAGATCAGGCCGGGCAGAACCGCAGCAGCGAGCAGCAGACTGGCCAGCCTGCCCGGGAGGATGGAGCAGACCGGCTTCAGGAGGAGATGGACAGCGGCGTTCCGGCCAGCGGAATTCTGGAAGTTATGCCGGATGGCTTTGGCTTCATCCGATGCGAGAACTTTCTTCCGGGTGAGAACGACGTTTATGTCTCTCCGACCCAGATCCGCCGCTTTAACCTGAAAACCGGAGATATCATCAGCGGAAACCGCCGCGTGAAAACCTCGAATGAGAAATTTGCGGCTCTGTTGTACATTAAAAATGTGAATGGCTATCCGCTCAGCGCACTGGAGCGCCGCCCGAACTTTGAAGAGCTGACTCCGGTATTCCCGAACAGCCGCCTTCACATGGAGACCCAGGGCAAGAGCAGTACGGCCATGCGTGTACTGGATCTTCTGGCACCGATCGGCAAAGGGCAGCGCGGCATGATCGTATCCCCGCCAAAAGCCGGAAAAACAACTCTTTTAAAGCAGGTGGCGCAGGCTGTTACCACCAACCACCCGGATATGCATATGATCATCCTTCTGATCGATGAGCGCCCGGAGGAGGTAACGGACATCAAAGAATCCGTGGTCGGCAAAAATGTAGAGGTTATTTATTCCACCTTTGATGAACTTCCTGACCGGCATAAACGGGTTTCGGAAATGGTCATCGAGCGAGCAAAGCGTCTGGTTGAGCATGGCCGGGATGTCATCATTCTGCTGGACAGCATCACCCGTCTGGCCCGGGCCTACAACCTGGTGGTTCCGCCGAGTGGCCGTACTCTTTCCGGCGGCCTTGATCCGGCAGCCCTGCACATGCCGAAACGCTTTTTCGGTGCGGCCCGCAACATGCGAGAGGGCGGCAGCCTGACCATACTGGCAACTGCGCTGGTAGACACCGGAAGCCGTATGGATGATGTCATCTATGAGGAATTTAAGGGAACCGGCAACATGGAGCTGGTATTAGACCGCAAGCTTTCCGAGAAGCGTATCTTCCCGGCTATCGACATCTTAAAGTCCGGCACCCGCCGCGATGATCTGCTCCTGAGCCGCGATGAGGCCGAGGCAGTGGATATCGTCCGCAAATCAACCAACAGCCTCAAGCCGGAAGATTCCGTGGAGCGGATCCTGGATCTGTTTGCTCAGACCCGGACCAACCGGGAGTTCGTGGAGGTGGCGAAAAAACGCCGTATGTTCTAACAAAAAATCTTTGAAAACCTTAGAAATATGCTTGCCAAGGCTATATTTATATGATACAATTATGGAGCTGTTTATAGATGTGGCGTGATTTTAACGGTACGAGTGAGACCGTTAGACGATCACAGTACTATATAATTGAGAAAGTGAAGAGGTGAAAATCATGAGAGAAGGAATCCATCCGGCTTATTATCAGGCTAAGGTTACCTGCAACTGCGGCAACGAGTTCGTTACCGGTTCCACCAAGGAAGAGATCCACGTAGAGGTTTGCTCTAAGTGCCATTCTTTCTACACCGGTCAGCAGAAAGCTGCTTCTGCACGCGGTCGTATCGATAAGTTCAACAAGAAATACGGCGTTAAGGCGTAAGCATAACGAGAGCGAGGTAAGGTTGAGACTCAAGTGGAGACACTTTGGCTCAACCTTATTTTTCTTTATAAGGAGATAGTAGTTTTATGAAATATTCCGGTATCGGCGGCCAGGCCGTCATTGAAGGAATTATGATGAAAAACAAAGACCAGTATGCCACGGCAGTGCGCAGGCCGGACGGCGGCATTGAGGTCAAAAAAGATACCTATGTCAGCATGACAGAGAAGGTGCCGTTTTGCGGACTCCCTTTTGTGCGCGGTGTCTTCAGCTTTGCGGATTCCATGATCCTTGGCATGCGGACACTGAGCTATTCAGCCAGCTTCTTTGAGGATGATGAGGATTCTGAACCGGGTAAGCTGGAGCTCTGGATGGACAAAGTCTTCGGAGAAAAGGTGGAGCAGGTGCTTATGGCGGTTGTTATGGTATTTTCCGTTATCATGGCCATCGGCATTTTCATGATCCTGCCGCTGCTCATCGCAAACGCCTGCAAGCAGGTTATCCATTCCGACACCATCATGGCAATTCTGGAGGGCGCTATCCGCATTGCTATTTTTATTGCGTATATCAAACTGATTTCCCGGATGGAAGACATCCGCCGCACCTTTATGTACCACGGTGCGGAGCATAAGTGCATCAACTGTATTGAGCATGGCATGACCCTCACGGTCGATCACGTGCGGGAAAGCTCCAAACAGCACAAACGCTGCGGCACCAGCTTTCTCATCATTGTTATGCTCATCAGCATCCTGTTCTTTATGGTGGTGCGGGTAGATAATGTGTTGCTGCGCATGGCAAGCCGTATCATTCTGGTGCCGGTCATTGCCGGTGTGTCTTACGAGTTTCTGCGCCTGGCAGGCCGCAGTGACAACCCGATTGTCAATTTACTCAGCAAGCCGGGGCTGTGGATGCAGAACCTGACTACCAGTGAGCCGGATGATTCCATGATCGAGGTAGCCATTGCAGCTGTGGAAGCGGTATTTGACTGGAAAGCATACTTAAGGGAAAATTTCCCGGATACGGAGATTCCGGAGGACCGTGCGGATGCCGCAGTTTCCGGTCCGGCACAGGACCAGGCCATCAGCCGGGAGGAAGCCAGATGACACTCTACGACCTTCTGAATGAGGGAAGCGCCGCCCTGCAGCAGGCAGGGGATACCGACGGCGAAAACGATGCAAAGCTGCTTCTTTTTGAAGCCCTTCATCTGGATCTGGTCCACTTTCTGATGGACCGCCTGCGCCCCCTTTCAGAACAGGATGCTAAGGTGCAGGAACAGATCCGGACTTATCGGGGAATGATCGCAAAGCGTGCGTCACGTATTCCGCTGCAGCAGATTTTGGGCAGCCAGGAATTCATGGGACTGGATTTTTTTGTAAACGAGCATGTGCTGATCCCGCGCCAGGACACCGAAACACTGGTGGAGCTGGTGCTTCAGGAGCAGCAGGACCCGGAAAAGAAGCTTCTGGACCTCTGTACCGGATCCGGCTGCATTGCCATCAGCCTGGCGGTGAAGGGCGGTTACAGGTCTGTAACAGCCACAGATCTGTCGGAAGAGGCGCTGAAGGTGGCAGAGCGGAACGCAAAGATGCATGGATTTGCAGTGGTTTCACACACGGAAACACAGGATGCGCCTGAACAGGCCGGGCATCCGTTCATCTTCCGCCAGAGCGACCTGTTCACAGCTATGCCCCAGAGCGAAGCCGGAACCTTCGATATCATCACATCCAACCCGCCCTACATTCCCACAGCGGTCATTGCCACCCTGGAGCCGGAGGTGCGGGAGCACGAGCCCATGATGGCTCTGGACGGTACCGCGGACGGTCTGAAGTTTTACCGCCGGATCGCAAAGGAAGCAGGAGCCTGGTTAAAGCCGGGGGGAGCTGTTTACCTGGAAATTGGCTATGACCAGGGAAAGGCTGTCAGTGAGCTTTTGAGTGAGGCGGGCTTTGATAAAGTAAGAGTCGTAAAGGACCTTCCGGGCAAGGACCGCGTGGTATGCGGTATCTGGCCCGGGCTGACGGACACAGAAAATCAGTCGTGATTGCAGCGGCGTGAAGCCACCGCAGACAGAATACGGAAACAACATAGATACGAACATATATAATAGGAGGAATCGCATGTTTGACAGATTAGATGACATCCTCATCCATTACGAGGAGATCATGCAGGAATTAGGCGAGCCGAACGTAACCGAAAACCAGGACCGTTTCCGCAAGCTCATGAAGGAGCAGGCTGACCTGGCGCCGCTGGTAGAGGCATACAAGGCCTACAAGCAGGCAAAGCAGGATATCGAAGACAGCCTGGCACTTCTGGAAGAGGAGAGCGACGAGGAGATGCGCGAGCTTGCCAAAGAGGAACTTTCCGATGCCAAGAAGCGCGTGGAGGAGCTGGAGCAGGAACTGAAGATCCTGTTGCTGCCGAAAGACCCGAACGATGATAAGAATATCATCCTGGAGATCCGCGCAGGTGCAGGCGGCGATGAGGCAGCCCTGTTCGCGGCAGAGCTTTACCGTATGTACGTAAACTACGCAGAGAGCCAGCACTGGAAGGTAGAGATCATCTCTTTAAGTGAGAACGGCATCGGAGGTTTCAAAGAGGTACAGGCCATGATCACCGGTAAGGGCGCATACTCCAAGATGAAGTACGAGTCCGGCGTACACCGCGTACAGCGTGTACCGGAGACCGAGTCCGGCGGCCGTATCCACACCTCCACCGCAACCGTAGCAGTGATGCCGGAGGCAGAAGAGGTCGATGTTCAGATCGACATGAACGACTGCCGTATCGATGTTATGCGTGCGTCCGGTAACGGCGGACAGTGTGTCAACACCACCGACTCCGCGGTACGTCTGACCCATATTCCGACCGGCATCGTCATCTACAGCCAGACCGAGAAATCCCAGCTGCAGAACAAAGAAAAGGCATTCCGCCTCCTGCGTTCCAAGCTGTATGATCTGGAGCTGGAGAAGAAGCAGAACGCGGAGGCAGCAGAGCGCCGCAGCCAGATCGGTACCGGCGACCGCTCCGAGAAGATCCGTACCTACAACTTCCCGCAGGGCCGTGTGACAGACCATCGCATCAACCTGACCCTTTACAAATTAGATAAGATCATGAATGGTGATATCCAGGAAATCCTGGATGCCTGCATTGCGGCCGATCAGGCAGCAAAGCTGGCAAAGATGAACGAAGTGTAGGAATCATCAGGACGATTGAAAAAAGCTGGATTTAATCAAAGGTATTAAATCTGGCTTTTTGCAAAATGGAGGATTTTATGATGGAACACGAGAATAAAAACAGAAATTCAAACGGCCTTCTCAGACGCATTGTCATTGCTGTCCTTCTGGTCATCATGATCGGCAGCGCTCTCAGCCTGGTAAAGGACTGGAGGGACGCCGCCGCGCAGCGCCGGCTGGAGGAGAGCCTGGCTGAGGCGGCAAAACAGACGGAGACCGAACCGCCGGAAACAGAGAAAGAGACGGAAGCCGAGACCGAGGCGCCATATGTCTCACCCATTGATTTTACACCGCTTCTGGAAACGAACCCGGACACCATCGGCTGGATCCGCGTGCCGGACACTAAGATCGATTATCCCATCGTCCAGTCCCCGGATAACCAGTATTACCTCCACAAAGATTTTGAAGGGAACGACAGCGTATATGGGGCCATCTATCTGGATGCCGACAGCAAGTCGGACTTTAGTGGCTGGAACAACCCAATTTACGGTCATCACATGAAGGATGGATCCATGTTCAAGGATGTGGTAAAGTTCAAGGACCAGGAGTTTTTTGAAAACCACAGGTACTTTGAAATCTACACCCCGGAGCGCACCATCCATTTAAAGACACTAGGCTGCTACTACAGTGACTCCAACGGCATTGTCCGCAAGACCACCTTCAAGTCCCAGGCATCCTTTGACAAATGGGTCAGTGAGCGCCTGGCACCATGCAGCTTCGCAGAAGCTCCAACGCAGCCCTTTGATTCCATGTTTGTCCTGATTACCTGCAGCTATGAAAAAAATGATGCCCGTACCCTGCTGTTTGCGGCAGAGGTAGATGAAGACGGAAACTTCCTCCCGGCCACCGGAAGAAATGTGCCGGATGCAGGTGCGGCTGTTGCGGAGACATCTGCGGCAGTACAGACAAATTAATAAAAAATTTCGAATTCCCGCCCGGTCTCTTACCGGCCCCAGATTGCAATATCGGCGCATCTGTGGTATAGTACAAACTAGCTTAAACTGTCCGTTTGTACAAAAGAGACCCGGGCGGTATTTTATGTTTTTAAAAGGAGAAAACTATGAAAGGTATCATTCTGGCAGGCGGCTCAGGCACCCGTCTGTATCCGCTGACCAAGGTAACATCCAAGCAGTTGCTTCCGATTTACGACAAGCCTATGATCTACTATCCGCTGTCCGTTCTTATGAACGCCGGCATCCGGGAGATCCTGATCATCTCTACTCCGGTAGACACGCCGCGATTTGAGGCGCTTCTGGGAGACGGCCATCAGTTTGGCGTGGAGCTGTCCTATGCGGTACAGCCGAGCCCGGACGGACTGGCACAGGCCTTTATCATCGGCGAGGAGTTCATCGGCGGAGAGCCGGTTGCCATGGTACTGGGAGACAACATCTTCCACGGCCAGGGCTTAAAGAAGCGCCTGCGCGCGGCAGCTGCCAAGGAAAAGGGCGCAACCGTATTCGGCTATTACGTAGACGATCCGGAGCGCTTCGGTATCGTAGAATTCGACGATCAGGGCAAGGCCGTTTCCATTGAGGAGAAGCCGGAGCATCCGAAGTCCAACTACTGCGTGACCGGCTTGTACTTCTACGACAACCGCGTGGTTGAGTATGCCAAGAGCTTAAAACCGTCTGCCCGCGGTGAACTGGAAATTACGGATTTAAACCGTATTTACCTGGAGAACGGCGAGCTGGATGTAACACTTCTGGGGCAGGGCTTTACCTGGCTCGACACCGGTACCCATGAGTCCCTGGTGGAGGCTACCAATTTTGTAAAGACCGTAGAGACCCATCAGCACCGCAAGATCGCATGTCTGGAGGAGATCGCCTACTTAAACGGCTGGATCACGAAGGAGCAGGTTCTGGAAACCTACGAGGAGTTAAAGAAGAACCAGTACGGCCGCTACTTAAAAGATGTTCTGGACGGCAAATATATCGACAAGCTGCACGGCAACGACATGAAGTAAAAAGAAAAGAGGAACAGACCATGACTATCATCGTAACAGGCGGCGCCGGCTTTATCGGCTCCAACTTCGTTTACCATATGTTAAACAAGTATCCGGATTACCGGATCGTGTGCGTGGACTGCCTGACCTACGCAGGCAACTTATCCACCCTGGAAGAGGCATTAAAAAATCCGAACTTCCGTTTCTGCAAGATCAACATCTGCGACCGCGAAGCCATTTACAAGCTCTTTGAGGAGGAGCACCCGGATATCGTGGTGAACTTCGCGGCAGAGAGCCATGTAGACCGCTCCATTGAGAATCCGGAGATCTTCCTGGATACCAACATCAAGGGTACCGCAGTGATGATGGATGCCTGCCGCAAGTACGGCATCAAACGTTACCATCAGGTATCCACCGATGAAGTATACGGAGACCTTCCGTTAGACCGCCCGGACCTCTTCTTTACCGAGGAGACCCCGATCCATACCAGCAGCCCCTACAGCTCCTCCAAGGCAGGCGCTGACCTCCTGGTGCAGGCATACCACAGAACCTACGGTCTGCCGGTCACCATCAGCCGCTGCTCCAACAACTACGGTCCGTACCACTTCCCGGAGAAGCTGATCCCGCTTATGATCGCAAACGCGCTGGCAGACAAGCCGCTTCCGGTGTACGGCGAGGGCTTAAATGTCCGCGACTGGCTGTATGTAGAGGATCACTGCAAGGCTATCGACCTGATCATCCACAAGGGTCGTGTCGGTGAGGTTTACAACATCGGCGGCCACAACGAGATGAAGAATATCGATATTGTCAAGCTCATCTGTAAGGAGCTGGGCAAGCCGGAAAGCCTGATCACTCACGTTACTGACCGCAAGGGTCACGACATGCGTTACGCCATCGACCCGACCAAGATCCATAACGAGCTGGGCTGGCTGCCGGAAACCAAATTTGCAGACGGCATCAAGAAGACCATCAAGTGGTATCTGGAGAACCGTGAATGGTGGGAGACCATCATCTCCGGCGAGTATCAGAATTATTATGAGAAAATGTACGGCAACCGCGAGGAAGTATAATCCTGCGGCAGTCATATTCAGAAAGAGGAAACAGCATGAAGGTTCTGGTAACAGGAGCAAAAGGCCAGCTTGGAACTGACCTGATGAACGAACTGGCAAAGCGCGGCATCGAGGGCATTGGCGTGGATGTCCAGGAGATGGATATCACCGACGCGGAAGCCTGCAGACGCGTCATTAAAAATTCCGGCGCAGACGCAGTCATCCACTGTGCCGCATATACTGCAGTAGATGCAGCTGAGGATAACGTAGACCTTTGCCGCCGCATCAATGGCGAGGGCACAAGAAATGTGGCTCAGGCCTGCAAAGAGGCAGATGTAAAGCTTATGTACATCAGCACGGATTATGTGTTTGACGGCCAGGGCACCCGCCCGTGGGAGCCGGACGACGAGCGCCATCCGTTAAATGTATACGGTCAGACCAAGTACGAGGGTGAGCTGGCAGTAGAAGAGCTGTCCGATAAATATTTTATCGTGCGCATTGCCTGGGTATTCGGCGTGGCAGGAAAGAACTTCATTAAGACTATGCTGCGCCTTGGCAAAGAGCGCGGGGCAGTCAGCGTGGTAGATGACCAGATTGGTTCCCCGACCTACACCTACGACCTGGCAAGACTTCTGGTCGACATGATCCAGACCGACAAGTACGGCCGCTATCACGCCACCAACGAGGGTCTGTGCAGCTGGTACGAGTTCGCCAAAGAGATTTTCCGCCAGGCAGGCATGGATGTGCCGGTCACCCCGGTCAGCAGTGACGCGTTTCCGGCCAAGGCAACCCGTCCGTCCAACAGCCGTCTGAATAAAGACAAACTCAGCGAGAACGGATTTGAGCGCCTTCCGGCATGGCAGGACGCGCTGGGCCGCTTCTTAAAAGAAATCGAATACTAATATACAAAAGGTTCCCGGCGGCGCAGGTGTGCCTGCCGGGAATTTCAGGTTTCAATCTGAAAAGAGGAGAGCAGAGCAATGGGAAAATATTTTGGAACTGATGGCTTCCGCGGGGAAGCAAATGTCAATTTAACGGTAGAGCATGCCTACAGGGTAGGCCGTTTCCTGGGCTGGTATTACGGACAGCGCGCGAAAAAGACCGCAGACAATCCGGAGGGCCGCTGCCGCGTAGCCATCGGAAAGGATACCAGACGAAGCAGCTACATGTTTGAGTACTCCCTAGTAGCAGGTCTCACCGCCTCCGGCGCGGATGTTTATCTGCTTCATGTCACCACCACCCCGAGTGTATCCTATGTGGTGCGCACGGAAGAGTTCGACTGCGGCATCATGATCTCTGCCAGCCACAACCCATACTATGACAACGGCATCAAGGTCATCAACGGCAAGGGCGAGAAGCTGGAAGAGGACGTTATCGTAGAAATCGAGCGCTACTTAGACGGGGAGATGGAAGAGATTCCGTTTGCCTTAAAGGATGCTATCGGCCGCACCACCGACTACGCTGCAGGCAGAAACCGCTACATCGGTTACCTGATCTCCATTGCCACCCGTTCCTTCAAGGGCAAAAAAGTGGCTCTGGACTGCGCAAACGGCAGCGCATCTGCCATTGCAAAGAACGTGTTCGATGCTCTGGGAGCAGAGACCCATGTCATCAACAACCATCCGAACGGTTTGAACATCAACACCGACTGTGGCTCCACCCACATCCATGTCCTGCAGGAGTATGTAAAGGAATCCGGCTGTGACGTAGGTTTTGCTTACGACGGTGACGCAGACCGCTGCATCGCGGTAGATGAGAACGGCAGTGTGGTAGACGGTGATCTGATCCTCTACATCTGCGGCAAGTACATGAAGGAGATTGGTACCCTGCGCAACAATACCGTAGTTACCACCATCATGTCCAACTTCGGCCTTTACAAGGCATTTGACCGGGAAGGCATCTCCTACGAGAAGACCGCAGTCGGTGACAAATACGTGTACGAGAACATGTCCCAGTACGGCAACTGTCTGGGCGGCGAGCAGTCCGGCCACATCATCTTCAGCAAGCACGCCACCACCGGTGACGGCATCCTGACCTCCTTAAAGGTGATGGAGGTTATGCTGGAGAAGAAGGAAACTCTGGGTAAGCTGGCCTCTGAGGTGGAGATTTTGCCGCAGGTGCTGAAAAATGTCCGCGTCAAAGACAAAAAGGCAGCGCAGGATGACCCGGCAGTCCAGGCAGAGGTGGCAAAGGTCACTGAGACCCTGGGCGCAGACGGACGTATCCTGCTCCGTCAGTCCGGCACCGAGCCGGTTGTGCGTGTCATGGTAGAAGCGCCGACTACCGGGCAGTGCGAGATGCTGGTAGACCAGGTGATCGAGGTTATGAAGGCACAGGGACACGTGCTGTAAAAAGCGAGAGTTGCGAGAGAAGAACGCATGGAATTCATGAACGATGTTTGATGAATTTCATGCGTTTTTGTTTAAATTGATTTATCTGGAAAAATATGCTATTATATGGATTAACGTATCAAATTTTTCAAGAAAAGGAATGATGAAAGATGGGGCTGAATCGATAGGATCAGTATTGTTCATTGTCCGCTTTTATGGCGTGATCGAGCGACTGCCCGTCATGGGCTGAGCACGAAATCACCGTAATACGAAAATATCGCAGCATATAACAGGACAACGGACAAATTGGAGGAAATGAATTATGTTAAACATCGCTAAGTACAAAAGAAACCCGGTCGTACACTACCCGGAGCGCGAGTGGCCAGACAAGGAAATCGAAAAAGCGCCGATCTGGTGCAGCGTCGACTTACGTGACGGCAACCAGGCACTGGTAGAGCCTATGGTAGTAGAAGAGAAGATCGAGTTCTTCAATATGTTAGTCAAGCTGGGCTTCAAGGAAATCGAGATCGGTTTCCCGGCAGCATCCCAGATCGAATATGACTTTTTAAGACAGCTGGTAGAGCGCCGTCTCATTCCGGATGATGTCCGCGTGCAGGTTCTGGTACAGTGCCGCGAGCATCTTATCAAGAGAACCTTCGAGGCTATCCAGGGTATCAAAAAGGTAGTGGTACATATTTACAATTCCACCTCTACCCTGCAGCGTGACGTAGTTTTCCACAAGAATATGGAAGAGATCAAGCAGATTGCTATCGAGGGCACTGAGCTGGTCAAAAAATATGCCAAGGATTATGACGGCGACTTAATGTTAGAGTACTCCCCGGAGAGCTTTACCGGCACCGAGCTTGAGTACGCAATGGAAGTCTGCACCGCAGTCCAGGATACCTGGGGCGAGGCAACTCCGGAGAAGCCGATCATCTTTAACCTGCCATCTACCGTGGAGATGAACACTCCGAACGTATACGCAGACCAGATCGAGTGGATGCACAAGCACTTCAAGAACCGCGAGAGCGTGATCTTAAGTGTACATCCGCACAATGACCGCGGCACCGGTGTGGCAGCAACCGAGCTGGCACTTCTTGCAGGCGCAGACCGTGTCGAGGGAACTCTGTTCGGCAACGGTGAGCGTACCGGTAACGTGGATATCTTAAACATTGCTTACAATATGTTCTCCCAGGGCATCGATCCGAAGCTGGACATTGAGAACGTCCGTGAGATCGCAGAGGTGTACGAGCGCTGCACCAAGATGACCATCGATCCGCGTCATCCGTATGCAGGAAAGCTGGTATTTACCGCATTCTCCGGCTCCCATCAGGATGCTATCAACAAAGGCTTACAGGCTCTCCATGAGAGAAACAGCCAGTACTGGGAGGTTCCGTACCTTCCGATCGATCCGTCCGATATCGGCAGACAGTACGAGCCGATCGTCCGCATCAACAGCCAGTCCGGAAAGGGTGGCGTAGCCTTCGTTATGGATACCTTCTACGGCTTCAAGCTGCCGAAGGGCATGCACAAAGAATTCGCGGATGTCATCCAGAAGATTTCCGAGCAGCAGGGTGAGGTTGCTCCGGAGCAGATCATGGAAGAGTTCCGCAAGAATTACCTGGACAAGAAAGAACCGATCCACTTCCGCAAGTGCCAGATCACCGATACCGAGTCTGCAGACGGCGAGTTTGCAACCCTTGCCAAGGTTACCTATACCGATCACGGCATGGAGAAAACCTTCGAGGGCGTCGGCAACGGCCCGATCGATGCGGTACAGCGCGGCCTGGAAGAAGCACTCGGCGTCCAGATCAAGGTACTGGACTACAACGAGCACGCTCTGAACTCCGGCTCCAACGCACAGGCAGCATCCTACATCCACTTAATGGACAAGGACAGCGGCAAGGTGACCTATGGTGTCGGCGTGAGCTCCAACATCACCCGGTCTTCCATCCGCGGTATCTTCAGTGCCGTGAACAGACTGTTCTTCTCATAACTGAACTGAAAACAAAAATGGGAATGCGCATCGCGCATTCCCGTTTTTGTTTTACAGTACGGTCTTAAGGTCTTGGACCTGTGGTCAGGCCGGCTTTCAACAGGCCATTCACATAATTGGAGCTGCTGCCGGAGCTGCTCTGGCTCGTGCTTCCGGAAGGAGCAACGCCGTTAAAGCTGGGATCGTTCTGGCCGGTAGCCGGACCGGTGGAAACATATTCGTTGTTGCTCTGATTCGAAGAGGAGCTTCCTGGCGTAGTGCTTCCGGATGTACTGCCCGGAGAAGCAGAAGGAGAGGCAGAAGAAGCTGTACTGCTTCCCGGAGCGCTGCTGTTTGAGGAATTGCTTCCCGGAATGGCAGTGGTATTGTTGCTGCCGGAAGTATTGCCATTCACGTTCAGGGCATTGCCTCCGCTGGTGGTGCAGGCACCATTTGCGGCAAAGGTGTAAGAAATGCCGTCAATCTTCAGCGTGGTGTTTGCTGCCATGCGTCCCTTGTCAGACGGATTTAGATAATAGTAGGTCCCGTCTACCTGGATCCATCCGGTCAGCTTGTGACCGGAATTGTTGAAATAGTAATAAGAACCTTCAATCTGCTTCCAGCCGGTAGACATGCGTCCGTTTGCCGGATCCATGTAGTAGCTGTTGGTGCCGTCACTGAGCCATCCGATGAGCATCCGGCCATCGGTGTGGAAATAGTAGTATGCGCCATCCACCTGCTGCCATCCGGTGAGCATCTTTCCATCCTTGCCGAACATATACCAGCTGTCATTGATCTCTCTTGCGAGATCCACGGTGCATTTTCCGTCGTTTGGGTCAAAGTAATACCAGCCGTTGTCCATGTTGACCCAGCCGGTGGCCATGGCACCGCTGTCGCCCAGGTAGTAGTAGACATTGTCAATGCTTACCCAGCCGGTATGCATGGTGCCGTCAGTCAGCAGGTAGTAATACTTGCCGTTGTCCTTCACCCATCCGGTCGCCATAACGCCGTTGCCCTGGAAATAGTACCACTTATTGTTGATCTTCTCCCAGCCAACCGTCATTTTGCCGGTGGATAAATTCAGATAATAATAGCCGTTTTCTGTGTTGAGCCAGCCCTTGTGCAATTCCCCGTTCGCGTCATAATAGTAATAGGTGCTGCCATTCTGCTGCCATCCGGTGGCAGCGTAAGCAGTTACGCCGGAAAAAAGGCTCATAGCACCGATGAATCCGGTCATGGCTGCTGCTGTCAGTCTTTTTGCGTGCTTCATACCATCCTCCTGTTTCGTACAATACATGATCGCGGCGTGTCTCTGGTGCCTGCAATCCTTCGATATTTCGATTATAGCATAGCCCTGTCTGAAAATGGTAACATTTTTCTTACAACAAACAAACCTTTTTGTAATAGGTTTTCGCATACCGGTACATGATGAGCGTATATTCTCCAAACTCTTCTCCCAGAGAAGCCTTATATACGGCCCACAGCGCCCATAAGAATCCACCCAGCGCAATGTAGGAATAAACGATTTTGCGTTCTTTTGTCTCCGGTTCCCGCCCGAAATAAATCTGCATTAGTTTTTCGGTTGCTGCTTCATCATAATAGGAATAGATGGCACACATGCTGAGATCGATCAGCGGATCGCACATTCCGGCATATTCCCAGTCAATGAGGCGCACAGAACCGTCCGGCAGGAACAGGAAGTTATCGGCCACACTGTCAATGTGAGAGAGAACCCTTGGACGCTGCATGGCATCCAGCTGATCCATCAGCTCGTTCATGTGACTGCGGACCTCGGCATAATCCTCAAAACGGGTGCCGCCATGTGCCGCGCATAGCCCCTCATAGAATGCAATCCGCTCCCGGATATTAAATTCATGAGCTACAGTTAGCCCGGAATTGTGCAGGCGCTGCACCAGCTCCATGCATTTTGCAACATCATCCCAGTCATCCGCCCGGGAATTGCGTGCCCCCTCATAGTATTCGGCAATCTTGTAGCCGGTATCGCCGTTCATATAGATGATATGCTCCGAAATATGCAGCGGCTGGATGGTGCGGTATACCTCCGCCTCCTCCTTCCGGTTGATCAGCAGTTCGGTACCCGGACCGGGAATGCGGCAGATATAATGTCTGCCCTGCAGCTGGAACAGGAAAGATTTGTTGGTCATTCCGGATTTCAGACAGCGGATATCGTGGATTTCCGACTCCGGCACTTCAAAAACCTGAGAAACCAGCTCCAGCGCGGTATTATCAGAATGATTCTGGTAGCGGGGATCAAACCGGCGCAGCTCCTCCAGATTTTCAAATTCATAAATCTGATGCTCCGGCTGCCGGTTGATATCCATCTCCAGCGTATCCAAGTGTTCGATCAGCACATTCTCCCAGTAAAACTGCTCCGTGCCGGGGGTGTGGTAATACTGCTCCAGAAGAGGCAGAAACTGTTCGGAGAACGATGCGGAAAAGAACACCGGTCCGTACATGACCCAGGAATCGTGCCCGCCCACTTCCACATGGGTGATGCGTCCCTTTTTGTTAAAGGAAAGACACCATTCCGACGTATCCCCCTCCATATAAGAAGAAGCATACCAGGCACCACACTCGTAAGCGTGAAACATATTGTCCCGCAGCCAGTTGTCGGAAGAAAGGATGTACATGTTTTTGCCCGCCAGCACCTTTCTGGCGCGGTAAATGGTGGTCAGCGTATTCTTGCTGGCATATTCCGGATTATAAAGCAGCTTTACCTGATACTTGTCGATCAGGTATTCAAACTTTTCCTTCAGATACCCTACGGCAATGGTAATATCCGTGATGCCGACCTCATGCAGCTGCCGGATCTGGCGCTCAATCATCCGCTCACCGAACACCTCCAGCAGCCCTTTCGGTGTTTCAAACGTAAGCGGAACAAAGCGGGAACCAAATCCCGCGGCAATGATCAGCGCGCCGTCCACCTTAAACTGCTCCAGAAAATCATCCCCGGCTCCCGTCAGCTCATAGGTGCCTGCCACACTTTTGCCCTGGGCAATGAGCCGTTTCTGCATAGCCTCCTTAATTAAGGTGTTCACCGTGCCGACAGAAAACCCCGTTTTCTGTGCCAGATCCCTCTGCGTACTGCGCGGATCTTCCTTTATATAACGACAAATCAAACCAATCCGATCCATTGAAAAACCTCCGTAAATGTTCAAAAATCAATAAAAATAGGAATATATGAACACTATAGCACAAAGCAGCGAACAGGTACAGCCCACAAACAAAATTGTACGGATATAAGTACATATTTCGGAAAAACTATAGGTTTCGTAAGGTTTTCGTAAGAAAACGCTTAGGGTTTCGTTATAGCATTTCGGAAAAAACTATATTATACTGTCAGTGTGATGGAGAGATGGAAACTTCCAGAAGCAGTTACATAGATTTGCATTTATTCCTAAACACAGAAAAAATGTAAAAAACTATTGATAATTTGCCTTATAGGAAGTATAATCGTCTCGTAATGCAATTTAGGAATTTCGTAGCAAATTCAAAAAAGTAAAAAGGAGAGTGCATTCATTATGAGAAAGCAGACTAAAGTAGTTGCAGTTGCATCTGCAGCAGCTCTGTTAGCTATCGGTGGTGCTATGAC